>JBAXFO010000180.1:0-8089 GCA_037139885.1 Planctomycetota bacterium | reverse complement strand
CGCCGGGACAAGCCCGGCGGCTCGCCTCAACCGAAAATTGAGTCTGGTTGACGCAGTAGTTTTTTTTCGACCTGAAATGCCGTTTCTGTCAGCCCATGCCGTGAGGCCTGGGTTTGCGAATCGGAAAGAGAACGCGCGAACGGTCCTTTCAGGACGGTCGCGGTGGCGCGAGCAATCACTTAAGCGGTATCTCCATCCCCAGCAGCGTCAGGTCGTCGGCCTGTTTGGTCGATCCGAAGAGGTCGATCGCGAGGCGTTGCACGAGGTCCTCGATGGGCAACGCTCGGAAATGTTCCGCGGCCGCCAGGAGCGACGGGATGCCGATCGGATGTGATCCGAAGCCGGCGGCGTCGAGGCCGTCGGTGTAGAAGAGGACCTTGTCGCCGGGCCGGAGCTGGTGCATGCGCAGGCGATATTGCGTCGCGAAGACGCCCAGGAGGCTCCCCTCCATCTGCCAAAGTTCGATCGGCCCTTCGCGCGGAATGAAGAGCGGATAGGGATGCCCGGCTCGGGAAAAATGCAGGATGCCGTCGCGAAAGTTGAACAGCCCGTATTCCATCGTGATGAACGGCGTATCCGAAAGCGCCTGGTCGATGAAGTCGTGATTGAGGCGATGCAGCACTTCGTCCGGCGGCACCAGGCGATACGATTGGCCGTCGATATCCTTCGCACGCACGCCCTTCTTCACGAAGATCGTGAGCAGGCTGGCGCTGACGCCATGCCCCATGGCGTCGGCGACATAGAATCCGTAATGGTTTTCATCAAGTCGAAAAACATCGTAGAAATCGCCGCCGACCTGGCCGCACGGGCGATACTCCACGGCGAACTTCACTTGCGGCAGCGATGGCAACGTCTGCGGCAGAAAACTCTGCTGAAGCCGACGGGCCAGACCCAGCTCGCTATCGATTTGTTGATAGGCGGTTTGCAGCCTCTTATTGATGCGCTGCACTTCCGCGGCCCGTACGCTGAGCTGATCCTGACGTTCTTTGAGACGCACCAGCGACTGGACCTGGGCGAGAAAATCGCCCGGATCGGACAGCGACAGCGCCCAATCGGCTCCCGCTTCGATCACGCGGCGCCGCAGCCCGGGGACTTCGGTCGCGAGAACAAAAACGATCGGCGCGAACGCGTCGGTGCGACGATCGGCCCATTGACGACACAACGCCAGCCCCGCTTCGACACCCGCCCCGCCATCGACGACGACGCTCGAATGGACTTCGTCCGCAGCGTCCGCCAGGGCGACATCAAGGCCCAGCGAGCCGAGCAGGGCGCGCAAGTCTCCCGCCGGCCCCTCGGCCGCGACGAACACCAGCGGGGCATGTTGCGCCGACATGAACGACTCCGTGAAAGTCAGCTTAACGATTCCGCGAAACTCCGGCGAGTTCGGCATCCCAACGCGTGCGCTTCTTCCGCTAAGATGACGGCAGTACCCGATCCCGAGGAAGGCGCCCATGTTCTCGCAAACCGTTGAGTACGCCTTGCGTGCCGTCGTGCATTTGGCGAGCGAAGCCCCCGCGCCGCGCACGACCGAAGAGATCGCCAAAGTGACCAAGGTTCCCCAAGCTTATCTCGCCAAGGTCATTCAGAATCTCGTGCAGCATGGCGTCCTACGTTCGCAGCGCGGTCTCGGCGGCGGCATCGCGCTCGCCAAAAAACCCAGCGAGCTGACCATCCTCGAAGTCGTCAACGCCGTCGACCCCATTCGCCGCATCCATTCCTGCCCGCTTCAGTTGGCGGGCCACGGCGTGCGGCTCTGCCCCCTTCACAAACGCGTCGATCAGGCTCTGGAGACCGTCGAATCGGCGTTCGCCAAGACCACCTTGCAGGAGATCATCGACGAACCGACCGAGAGCATCCCCTTGTGCGACTTTCCCACTCGGCCGGGCCTGGCGCCCTTGCCGCGCGTGTGAGCCGCCTTGTGTCGTGTCGGCCCATGGCGCGGGCGACTTGAGTCCTTTTATCGGGGCCGTTTTTTTTTCGACGGAATCTTCCGCACAATCGTCAAAGTTTGACACCCTCGCGAACCGATAAGAACGATGACGTTCCGCGCGAGGGTTGCCGATGAGACGTTTCGACTGGGCTTTGTTGACGTTGCTCTTCCTGGGAGGCCAGGCTTGGGGACAGTCCGCGCCGCCCGTCGTCAACGTCGAAAATGGAACCATCTCCGAGACGCCGGCCATGGAAACCGACGCCTTCGATTCCTGCGGCTGCAGCAGCGGCTGTTGCAATCTGGCCCATCCCTGGCGGCCGAACCGGGCGAACGGACCGACCGGTTGCTCCACCTGCGATGGCGGCGTTTGCGGTCCGGCCGGCAAGTTCTTTTTCGATCTCGACTATCTGTTCTGGCGCGTCAACGGCGATCGCCTACCCCCGCTGGTGACCACCGGTCCCGGCGCCCTGCCCCCCGTGGCCACCGCCGGCGTTCTGCCCGCCGCGACCGTTCTCTTCGGCAATAATGTCTTCAACAACGACTTCCGCTCCGGCCTTCGCGGCAACATCGGCATGTGGCTGAATCAATCGCAAACTCTCGGCGTGCAAGCGGGCGGCTTTTACGTTCTCGACAACACCGCCACCGCCAGCTTCGCATCCGACGGCAGCACCATCCTGGCCCGCCCGTTCACCAGCGTTTCATTGAACGCTCCATCCGTGCCGTCGAGTCAGTTGATCTCGTACCCCACGGTCGTTTCCGGCGGCGTCAACATTTCGGAACGCAATACGTTCTCCGGAGCCGACTTTGCGTTTCGGGGCAACGCCTGCTGCGGCGACAACTGGCGCATCGACGCCCTCGTCGGCTACCGCTACCTTCGTTTCACCGAACAATTTCAAATGAACCAGCGGATTGTGGCCGGCCCCAACGCCCCGGCCAACATCGGCGTTCCCGTCGGCACCATCGTCGAAACCTACGACCGCTTCGACACGGGCAACGAGTTTCAAGGCGCCCAGATCGGCTTCACCGGGGAATATCGCTTCTGGCAGCGGTTCCATGTGAGCGGCACCGCCAAGGCCTCGTTCGGCTATGTCAATCAGGGCGTCGGCATCGACGGAGCAACGCGTTTCTCGACCGACACGACCAACCGCGTCGGCGGCCTGCTGGCTCTCAACAGCAACATCGGCATCTATCGCAATAACGACGCCGCCCTGGTTCCCGAACTCACCTTTCTGTGCGGGTACCAGGCCAACGACAACATTCGCATCAAATTCGGTTACAACTTCATGTGCCTGCCCAACGTGCAACGGCCCGGCAACGCCATCGATCTGGGCATCGATCGGCAACGCATCCCGCCGCCGCTGGCTCCGACCGTCGATCGGCCGATCTTCAATTTCCGCACGGAAGACCTCATCGTTCAAGGTCTCACCGCGGGCATCGAGATTCGGTATTAAGCTGCGGAGAGAATGTGTCACGGGCGGTTTTCGCCGCCCGTGAATCCCGCAGAAATCGTCGTTGGATCGATCACACGCTCAAAAACTCGCGAACGTGCTTGGCCACCATGTCGGCATGCGTGACGAACGCCAGATGCCCCGCGGCCGGCAGACGGATGTGTTCGCCGTTGGGCAAACCCTTGCAGAGCTCCCGCAGGTTCCGTTCGGGAACCAAGACATCCTTCGCCCCCGACAACACCAACGACGGCACACGAACGGACGCCAGCTTCGGGCACATATTGAACGACTCGATCAAGTGCAGCCGATGAGCCATCATGCTCTGATCGGTCGACCAAATCTGCTGCGTCACGAAGTCGAGCAGCGGTCCAGCATGTTCCGGTCGGCCGAACAACAAATTCAAAAACTGATTGACGAACGGACTATCGAACGGCAAAGGAAAGCGATTGAGCACCGCCCCGGCGATCTGTTGCAAGAGCCCCGGCTGAAATCGGCTGCCCGCGCCTTGGACGATCAAATTGCCGATGCGGCCCGGATACCGGGCGGCGAACTCAAGCGCAATCGCGCCGCCGAACGACACGCCAAACAACGTCGGCGACTCGACTCCCAGGACATCGAGAAACTCGCGCAGATCGTAAACCAGATCGTTTAAATGAAAGGGCCGACGCACGGCAAAGCAATTGTCTTCGCCGCGAAGCTGATACGTGATGACTTTGTGATCGCGGGCCAGCAGCTGCGCCAGCGGCCCAAGAAGCCCCATACCCCCCGCCAAGCCGGGGACAAGTACGATCGGCTCCCCGCTGCCATAAACGTTGTATTCAACGGTATAGTTCGTGAGATGGGCGGCGCCGAACGTTCCTCGTTCCGGTGCAAACTTCGCCCGTTGATGATCTAACCACTGTTCCGTGACGAGCACGCGATAGCCTCCGACAAGCGACGGATGAAAACTTTGACAGTATCATCCAAGGCAAACCTAATGCCAGTTTCGCGCAAAGAGTGCAAGCCGAACCGGATCTTCGTTTTTTTCGGCACAAAACGTAAAATGCGGATGTTTAGTAAAGATGGAGCGACCTTGACGCGTCGAATATCGCCGCTCCACTTACTCGATCGTCGACTTTCGCCAGCGAATTTCGTCGACTTTCTCCTTTACTTGTCTTCGTCGGTTTCGCTATACTTCATTGAGAATATTGGACTAATGGCAATCGACGAAATTTCGACGATCTTCGCTAGTCCTTACCGCCCCTTCAGGTTGACGCTCTGTGATCGCTCGCTTTTCGCTCAAACGCCTGGCTCTCGTTCTCTGCGGGCTTCTCGTTCTCAGCTATGCTTTTATCGTCTTGCTGTTCGTTCAGCTTTTGCCGGATCTTGGCCTTCGGACTGCGTTCAGCAACGAGCTTCGGGCCGCTCCGGCGTTTTTCGACGCGGGCGAGCAGCAATACCTACCTGGCGACCGCATTCTGGCGATCGGCGACATCTCGACCGACACCGGTTCGAGCCGAAAGGACTGGGGCAGGATTCTGAAGGCGCCGGTGGAACTCCAAACAAAGCTCAAACACGACCTGATCGACGAGGGGGGCAAAGCGGAACTCCCCTCCATATGGCAGGTTCGCAAACCTTCGGGCGAAGAGTGGGATGAAGGCCGGGATGACTCCCCCACCTATTGGGTCAAACTCCAACTCCAACATGTCGACGGCACGAAATATTCGGCCTGGTGTCGCCTGGGGCAAGTGCCGATTCACGAATTGGCACCCTCGCTGCTTTGGTTCTTTCTGAAGGCGATTCTGCTGTTTGTGGGGGCCTGGGTTTGGTGGAAGCGGCCGAACGACCCAGCCGCTGAACAGTTTTACATCATGAGCCTCGTCACCGTCGGCGCGTACATCGGCGGCTATCACTGGACCTTGCTCGTCGTCGAACCGACGCTCTTGCTCGTTTTCATCATCTGCGGCACTCTTCTGCCGGCGGTGAACCTGCACTTCTATTCGATCTTCCCGCGCCCCAAGGCGATCTTCGCCGCCCGGCCCCGATTGCTCTTGGCCATCATCTACGGCATCCCGCTGGCGTTCACCGTTTCGATCCTTTACCTCTACTTCGACCATTCGGCCGGTCTCGACGAACTGCGGCTCGCGATCTACAGCTTCTTCGGCGTCGCCGCCACATGGTACATCCTCAGCATCGCGGCTCTGCTGCATAGTTATGTGACGCTGACCGATGCGACCGAACGCAACCAGGTGAAGTCGATCCTTTTCGGCGCGTCGCTCGCCCTGGTTCCGATCTGCTATTCGATCTGGCTGGCCGTCTTCGACACGGGGACGTTCAGCGCGGGGGGCGCGACCTGGCCGATGTTCGGCGCCTCCGCCATCCTCACGCTCGCGTACGCCGTCAGCATCACCCGCTATCGCCTCATGGACCTCGACAAGCTTTTGAGCTCGAGCATGGACTATTTCGTCGCCAGCTTTCTGGCGGCGGCGTTGTACTATGCCGTGGTCTTCGTCGGCACGCTCCTTTTCAACCGCTACATCGCCGGCCCACGCTTTTCCGAGGCGGTCACGGTCAGCGCGGTCGCCTTGCTCTTGCTCCTCGTTCTCGATCAGGCACGGGGACGGGTCCGCAAGTTTCTCGATCGCCGGTTCGCCAAGCAAAAGACGCAGCTCGACATCACGCTCCAGCGCATGGGCCAGGCGATCGAACAGCTCGTCGACCCTCATTCGCTCGCCATGAAGTTTCTCAACGCGACCACCGAACTCCTCGGCACGCCGCAAGGAGCCGTCTTCCTGCAACAGGGCGAACCGGGCGTTTATCGCCTGGCCGGCTTCCAGGGTTCGGCGCCCTCGGTCGGCGAGTTGCCTTTGGGCTCGCCGCTGATCAACGCCCTGAAATTAGGCAAGTCGGTCGACAGCCGGCCGAAACCGTACGAACCTTTGTCGCAACCGCAAAAGCAACTCAAAAACCTCGGCGGCGAACTGGCCCAGCCGATCATGCACGAGGACCGGCTCCTCGCGTTCATCGTCCTCGGCCCCAAAGAACCTCCTTATCGCCCCGAGGACGCCGACCTGCTCGCCGCCTTCGCCCAAATCACGGGCTTGGCCCTGCAAAGCGCCGAGGGGCATCGTACGATCGAGCAGCTCAACGAAGAGCTTCGCGGCAAAGTCCAAAAGATCTCCGAACAGCAGCGCCGCATCATGGCTCTGCAAAGCCAGCTTCATCGCCAGGTGCTTCCCGCGCCGGCCGCAGCGCCGGTCGCCGAACCGCCTCCTGCCGAACCCGCGCCGCCTGCCCCGCCTACGCTCGCCGGCATCGTCGGCGCCAGCGCGGAATTGCAACATCTGCTCAACATGGTTCGCAAGGTCGCCGTGACCGATGCCGTCGTTCTCCTGCGCGGCGAGAGCGGCACCGGCAAAGAGCTCATCGCCCGCGCCGTGCATGAAGCGAGCCCCCGCGCCGACAAGGCGTTCGTCAAAGTTCACTGCGCCGCCCTCGCCCCGAATCTTTTGGAAAGCGAACTCTTCGGCCACGTCAAAGGCGCGTTCACCGGCGCCCACAAAGACAAGATGGGCCGCTTCGAAATGGCGCACGGCGGCACCCTTTTCCTCGACGAAATCGGCGACATCTCGCTCGACGTGCAGACCAAGCTCCTGCGCGTTCTGCAAGAACGCACGTTCGAACGCGTCGGTTCCTCCGAACCGATCCAGGTGGATGTCCGTATCATCACGGCCACGCATCAAAACCTCGAAACCTTGATCCGCCAGAGCCGTTTCCGCGAAGACCTTTTCTACCGGCTTAACGTCTTCCCCGTGCAGGTGCCCCCGCTGCGCCAACGCATCGACGACATCCCCTCCCTGGCGCTCCATTTCATGAATCAAGCGGCGGCGAAATGCAAAAAGGACGTGACCGCCATCGACGACGACGCCATGCAAATGCTGCGTTCCTATTCCTGGCCCGGCAACATCCGCCAACTGGAAAACGTTCTCGAGCGGGCCGTCGTCATCACCGAAACCCCCACGGTCAGCATCGCCGAACTCCCGGCCGAGGTCTTCCAGTATCTCGACGAAGAATCGTCGTTCAGCGACCTCGACCCCGAATCGACCGCCACCCGCCCCCTCACGCCGCTGCGTCGCGAACGCCTCCGCATGGAACGCGAGGAACTCGTCCGCGCCATGGCCGCCGCCCACGGCAACAAGGCCGAAGCCGCCAGGGCGTTGGGCGTCGCCCGCAGCACGCTGGTGAGTCGGTTGAAGAAGTTCGGTTTGGTGTGAGGGTGACACGGCGTGCGGCCGGCCGCCGCGCGAAGTGGTTACGCAATCTTCCCGGTCGCGATCGCCCAGGCCAACGCGAACAATCCCGCCGCCGCCAGCCAAATCAACACGGACCATGCCGAAAACGGATGCAGAACCGCCTCCGAGGGGTTCGCGGGGTTGTAGCGGACCCTCACTTCCGATCCCTCGGGATACTTGCGTAACGCATGTCTCGCCACGCCCTGCACGCTCGAGGAGACGACCAGTCCGATCGTCACGCGATCGCCGGCATAGCGATGGCCCGCCACTTCATACGCATAAACCATCGCGGGCTTGAACAGGGTGCGGCGTCCCCCCGTCTCGCTCCCTTGCCGGCTTTCAAAGGCGTCGACCTGATTCGCGACAATGCGTCCGCGAGCGATCGGCCAGCGGTAAGCGTCCACGACCATTTTCGTATACGCCAGCCCGAACCAGATTGT
>JBAXFO010000179.1:0-8097 GCA_037139885.1 Planctomycetota bacterium | reverse complement strand
GCTCCTCGCGGCGGGGTGAGGTTCGGGACCGCAACGTTCGGCCACGGCTTGGCACCAATTTATAGCCGGATCTCCGCGAGCGCGCTTGCGAGAACGTCAATGTCGGCTTCGGTGTTGAACGGACCGGGGCTGGCGCGGACCGCGCCATCGGGAAAAGTGCCGATCGCTTTGTGGACATAGGGGGCGCAGTGAAGGCCTGGGCGGATGGCGATCTCGAACGCCTGGTCGAGGATGCCGCCGATTTCGGGAGCGGGGAGGGCGTCGGAGCGGAAGCTGACGGTGCCGACGCGGCGACTGTGGTCGCGGTGTCCGAAGACTTCATATCCGCCGATCTCGTCGAGCCGTTTCCAGAGCCGTTCGACGAGGGCGACTTCGTGGGCGTGAATCTTTTCAAGGCCCTGCTGTTCCACCCACTTGACGCCCGCGACCAGACCAGCCACGCCGAGAACATTCGGCGTGCCGCCTTCGAGGAAGTAAGGATATTCCGTCGGTTGCGTTTCGCTCGACGAATCGCCGCCGGTGCCCCCTTCGCGCCACACGCCCACCTTGGCGCGGCGGCCGACGTACAGGGCCCCGGTGCCGGTCGGGCCCATCAGCGATTTGTGCCCCGGAAAGGCGAGGAGGTCGATGTTCATCGCCTGCACGTCGATCGGCATCACGCCGGCCGTTTGTGCGGCATCGACCAGAAACAACAGATCGCGCTCGCGAACGATCTTGCCGAACTCCGCGATCGGCTGCACGGTGCCGATCACATTGCTGGCATGCGTCAGGGCGACGAGTCTGGTCTTGGATGTAATCGCCTTGCGAACGGCGTCGGGATCGATGGTCCCGCCCGCGTCGGCGGCGAGACGCGTGAGGGTGATGCGGCCCGCTTTCTCCATCGCGCGTAACGGCCGACTCACGCTGTTGTGTTCGAGATCGCTGGTGATGACATGATCGCCCTCGTGCAACACGCCCTTGAACGCCATATTGAGAGCGTCGGTGCAATTGAGCGTGAAAATGAACCGGTCGGGGCTGACGCCGTGAAAGAACTGGTTCAGTATGTGGCGGCCGTCGTCGAGGCAACGCTCGGCGGCGAGCGCCATCTTGTGTCCAGCCCGACCCGGATTCGCGAGCTCCGTGCGCGCGAAACGATCGAGAGCCTGGTAGACCGATTCCGGCTTGGGAAAACTGGTGGCGGCGTTATCGAGGTAGATCATAGTAGGTCGTCGGAGAAGAATGCGGTTTCATCGTAAAATCATTTTCGAAAGCCGAAAGCATTTTGATTCACTTCGAACGCGGCACGATCTCTTTGACCGCCAGCCGAACGATCGAATCGCCAAGCGTGAGCGTCACATGATCGCCAGGCCCACAATCCGCGCGCGACTGATAGTGCGGTTTGCGGCCGCCGAGTGGATTCGTGTAAACCTCGACGGAGCCGGCCGCAACGTTGACGATCCAATATGTCGGAATGCCGGCGCGAGCGTAGATTCTGCCCTTGCGTTCGCGGTCGACGCTCAAGGTCGTGTCGGAGATTTCCACGATGAGCGTGATATCTTTCGGTCCAGGATGCCGGACTTCATAGCGCTCGTCCGGGCCATGAGCGACGGTGAGATCGGGTTCGGGTTCGCTGTTGCCTAACGTAACGGCCGATTGGTTTCGCAGAATCCAGGCGGCTGGCAGACTCTCCCCGAGAAGCCGATGCAATCGGGAGAGCGTCGAATCATGCGGTGGATTGTGCGGCATCTTTTCCACCAGAAATCCTTCGAGGAGTTCCACGGGATCGTCTTCCGTAAGAACGCCCGACTGAATCAAGCGATGGTATTGCTTGGTCGTCCAGCGGAAAAGAACCGGCTGTTTCTCGCGAACGAATCCGATGCTCATTCGATACTCTCCTGCAAAGGACGCATCCGCGACAACTCGCCAACTAGGATTCGCTCGTCATTTCACCGCGACGGCGGCAGCACATCGCGAACCGCCCGAACGCTTTCGAGGCCTCCTCAAAAGGAGCGAAGTCCGCTTCGGCGTATTTCCAGAATAGCACCGAGGGAATAAGTCTCAATACCCGATGTACTTCGCGTACAACACCCGCGCTTTCTCGATATCGTTCGTCCCCTTGATGATCGCTCGGCCGTCCGGGAAGACGGTGAACTCGTACTCTTCCACGTCGAATTTCAGCATGAAGCGGTTGAAGTTGACTTTGCCGCCCATCAGGGTGAGCTGCTTCGACATGTCGTCGAAGTTGAGCTTGGCGGACGAACGCGTCGCGACTTGCACCGCATTACGGCCACAAAGGCTCGTGGTTTGCGAGCCCATGGCGCCGTCGAGCCATTCGAAGTTCTTGCGTTGGCAGCAGGGGCAATCGACTTTCCCGAGCAGGCGGGCGATCTTCGTGCGGCGGGTGGTGTTGTCCCAGATGTCGATACACAGAAGTTCGCGGTTGGTCAGATCGAGTTGGCCGGTGAGAATCTTGAGCGCCTCGGCGGCCTGGAAGCTGGCGACGATGCCGATCGTGGGCGAAAGCACTCCCGCGGTTTCGCAGGTGCCTGCTTCGCCCGGATTCGGGGCGGCTTCGAAAACGCAGCGCAGGCAGGGCGTTGTGCCGGGGAGGATGGTCATCGTCATCCCTTCCGCGCCGATCGCCCCGCCATAGACCCACGGTTTGCCGAGCTTCACGGCCACGTCGTTGATGAGATAGCGGATCTCAAAATTGTCGGTGCCGTCGAGGATCAGGTCGGCGTCCTGGCATAGTTCCAGGATGTTGGTCCGGTTGATGTCCGTGACGACGGCTTCGATGTTGACAGTCGAGTTCACTTGCCGCAACTTGCGCGCGGCGGCCTCCGCCTTGGGAATGTTGGCGGCGACATCGCTCTCGTCGAACAAGACCTGCCGCTGGAGGTTATGCGTCTCGATGAAGTCGCGATCGACGATGCGGACATTGCCGACGCCCGAGCGCACGAGGTGATTGGCGAGCACGGTGCCCAGAGCGCCGCAGCCGCACAACGTCACACGGCTTTCGAGCAGCTTCTTCTGCCCGGCCTCGCGAATGCCGGCGAAACGCATCTGCCGGCTGTAGCGTTCGAGATTGGGATCTTTACTCATGTCAATATTTCTCGAAAAGAGATCTTCGCGATTGTCTTGCCGGCGAGCGACAAGGGGACCGGCTCGAGTCGCGCGTAAGACTGAATGGACTTGTACCGAGGTTCGCGCCCGGCGATCGGTTTGGAATAAACCTCAACGGCGGCCTCGGTCAGGTTCACGATCCAGTATTCCGGAATCTTGGAACCGGCATACAGTTTTGCTTTGTCCCGGCGATCGCGGGCCAGCGATTCGTCGGCGATCTCGATCACCAGGGCGATTTCGCCGGGGATGGGATGGCGTTCGTCGTAGCGTTCGTCGGGGCCGATCACGATCGCGATGTCGGGTTCCGGTTCGCTCGTCGCCAGCGTGATGGGGAGTTGCGGGCTGGCGACATACTCACCCGGCAAGAGGCGATTGAGCAGCCGCAACAGTTTACGCAGCGCCGAGCTATGCGGAGGATTCTGCCCCATCTTTTCCACCACAAGGCCTTCGAGCAATTCGACTTTCCGATCGTCCGCCAGGATGCCCGATTCGATCATCGAGTGATATTCCTCGACGCTGAAACGATGCAGCCGGTCCGCCGTTGCGGGCAAAGGGGCTTCCGCAGCGCGGATCCTGGCCACGGGCATGTCAGTTCCTCTCATTCGCGTTGCCGAGCTTGACGCCGAAATCGTCGAGAAACGTGCTGAGAAACAGCGTTTCCTCTTGCGGCCATTTCTCTTGCTTGGCGAAGTCAGCCAGGCAGATGATGTCTTCGCGGATGCGTTTTAGGTCGGCGCCTTCGAGACGTTGCAGATACGTGGCCATGTAGTTCAGCGCCTCGTTGGCGGCCGAGTCGTTCATGACGTCTTCGGAGGAGCCATCGAGAAACACCACGGCATGCAGCGTAGCGAGCAGGAGCGGATGGATGCCGAGCTCCTTGGGGATGAGCGGCAGCACCGCGGCTCCTTCGGGAACATCGCCCGGGGGGCCGCACGGGTCTTCGTCTTCATGGTCTTGTTCGTGATCGTGCATGGTTCAACCTCCCGCCACGGCCGGAATGATGCTGACGCTGTCGCCATCGTTGAGGGCCGTTTCGGGGCCGTCGAGATAGCGGATGTCTTCATCGTTGACGAACACATTCACGAAGCGGCGCACCTGGCCGTTTTCCAGCACGCGTTCGGCGAGGGCGGGAAACTGGCTGGCGAGCGTGTCGAGCGCGAGCTTCACGGTCGCTCCCGAAACTTCGACGACGGCCGCGCCGTTCGTGTGTTGCCGCAATGGTGCGGGAATTTGAACTTTGATTGCCATGAAAGATCCTTTGCGATTCAGTAACAGACAAAAAACGAAACCTCCGGCGAACATCCTCGAGGGACGTTGGCCGGAGGCTTGCGGACGCGCGCAAGCGAAACCTCGTTTGCTACGAACCCGCAAGTTGAATCTGCGGCCGATGCGTTTCCTTCATGGGGTTGAAGACCGTCGCCATGGTCTGCTCGATGGCGGCCTTGACGACGATAATCATGAAAACCCAGTAGAACGCCACGCCCACCCAGCCTCCCGCCACCCAGGGGGCGAGATCGCGAACGGCGTTCGGATGCAGGCCTCCGAACAGCCACCAATAGGTCGCCCCGGCCATGCCGAGCACGACGACGAAGAACAAAAAGACCACGGCCCGCGCCTTCGTGGCTTGCATGCAGCTGGTGACGGTTTGCAGGTAATACCAGAACGACAGTTTGTAGAGCCCCGAAGTGGTGAGGCTCGCGATCATGACGTAAAGACCCATCATCGTGAATTTGATCTTCAGTCCATGAAAAGCCTGCGGACCGCCTGTCCAGCGGATGGGAGTCGAGAGCCCGCCGAACCAAGCAAGCATATGCAGCACCGGCCCCATCACCACGCACGTCATGCAGAAGAAGATGATCCAACGGGCGCCTTGCCGCTCCGGCGAATTCATCAAGCATCGCCACTGCCCCGCCAGAATCAAACCCCACGCCAGCAACCCCGTAACCATCGAAATCGCGGACCCGATGTAAAAATACCAAACGTGCTCGATCTTCACCGGTTTGTTGTTCAGAATGGGGGCATAGCAGCTATAAAAGAACGCCGCCGCCACCAGATAACCGAAGACCAGAGCCACGTAGCCCAGGAGCACTTTACCAAGCCCCCCGGCGACTTCGGCCCAGGCCTTCTCGTTGCGGAGAGATTGATTGAGGTCGCCGGTGATCGCGGGCATGTTCGCACCTGATAGGGTTGCCGATGGAGTTCGTCTCGCAACGGAATCTTGCGTCCGCGAAAGATTAGCTCACATTTGCCCCGGCAGCAAACCCACCCGCGCTTCGCCCGCTCACGAACCGACCAGCAACGGCTCGCTCGGCTCGCTGATCGCTTTGCTCGATTCGTAAATCGATTCGAACTCTTCCAGAGCCGGGCGGATGATTTGGGGCCGTTCGAGCAAGTGCGTCACCGCGTCCTGCGTCTTCAAACCGTTCCCGGTCACGCAGATGACGATCTCTTCGTCCCTTGGGATACGGCCCTGTTCGATCAACTTCCGCGTGACGGCGAGCGTGACGCCCCCCGCGGTTTCGGCCCAAATCCCTTCGGTCTTCGCCAGTAGCGTCATCGCCTCCGCGATTTCGACGTCGCTTGCGTCTTCACCCCAACCGCCCGTTTCGCGCATGACCTTGGCGGCGAAGAAGCCGTCGGCCGGGTCGCCGATCGCCAGCGATTTCGCAATCGTGTTTGGCTTTCGCACCGGCTTGTGTTGCTCGCGGTTATTTTTGACGGCATCGGTGATCGGGTTGCAACCGGTCGCCTGAGCGCCGTAGATTTTCGTCCGCGGCTGATCTTTAAGGAGGCCGATCTTGTAAAGCTCGTTGAACGCCTTGTGAATCTTGCCGATCAAGCTGCCCCCCGCCATCGGCGCGACGACGTGAGCCGGCGTCCGCCAGCCCAGCTGCTCGGCGATTTCATACCCCATCGTCTTCGAACCCTCGGCATAGAACGGCCGGAGGTTGATGTTCACGAAGCCCCAGCCGTATTTGAAGGCAACCTGGGTGCAGAGGCGATTGACCTGATCGTACGTGCCGGTGACGCCGATCACGTTCGCTCCGTAAACGCTCGTCCCCAAGATCTTCGCCGGTTCGAGGTCCGCGGGAACGAAGATGTAGGTCTCCAGCCCGGCAGCAGCGGCGTTGGCGGCCACGCTGTTCGCGAGGTTTCCCGTCGACGCACAACCAACCGTCTTGAATCCCAACTCGACCGCCTTGCTGAGGGCGACGGAGACGACGCGATCCTTGAACGATAGCGTCGGAAAATTCACGGCATCGTTCTTCACCCACAAGCTTTTGACGCCCAGCTCTTTCGCGAGATTATGGCATTTCACCAGGGGCGTGCCGCCGACGAGCGGGCCGACTGTCGGATCGCCGTCGATGGGGAGAAGCTCGCGATAGCGCCACATATTGAACGAGCGCGATTCGATCTTGTCGCGGCAGACCGCGGCGGCGATGGCTTCGTAATCGTAGTCGACTTCGAGGGGGCCGAAATCGTCGGTGCAAAAGTTAAGGGCTTGCTTCGGGTAGGCCTTACCGCAGATACGGCACTTGAGGCCAAGAACAAAATCACTCATGTGACGATGGTCCTTTTTCGCGAGGTCAGACAACCGCGGCTCCGCCAAAAGGTTGCTGGGAGGGCAATTGCGAAACAAAGACAACGGGAGTAGATATCAACGAGAGGAGGCGACCGAGGCAAACGCCTCGAACCGCAACGAGATGAAGAAGAGGCAAAGCTTTTCTTATCTCTCCCGACCGGTGTCGGGGGGGATTTAGCACCAGCATCGCTTTCGCGACCGGTTGCTGTGGCTTCTTCGGGCCCAAACCCTCAGCCACTCTCGATAAGATACCGAAACCAAATTGTCGAACGTAATTCTAAGAGATGCGTTTCGTTCGAGCAACGGGAATTCGCGAAAAACGAGAAAATTGGGCGCCAGCTCGATTCTCCGAACGTCATGAGTCACAGCGTCGCTTCCTTGCCGACAACCGCCAAAGTCCGCTCCGTCTCGTAAGATAACGGATTGGCCGTGGCGTCCGCGTCGCCTCTCGAGTGGAGTTTCGTATGTGTTTTTCTGCGACGGCGAGTTTCTCTCTCGGCGCTGCGTTGGTCCCGGCTGGGGCTTATTGCGTTTACCAGGCCCTCGTCAAGAAGCCGAGCTATCTGGGTTTGGCGACGGTGCCGCTGCTGTTCGGCATCCAGCAAATCTGCGAAGGATTCGTTTGGATCGGCATTCACGATCACGATCTCGCACGCACGCGCACAGCCAGCCTGGCGTTTCTGTTTTTCGCTCTTGCGGTTTGGCCGTTTTGGTTTCCGCTTCAGGCCGCCATCATGGAGCGCGATCCGCCCCGGCGCACGATCCTCATCGTCGTCAGCGTTTTGTCGCTGGCCTGGTTTTGGCTCCTTTTTTGGCCGATCGTTTCAGGGCCGGAAACGCTGCTCGAAACGCGCGTCGAACGGCGCTCCATTAAGTACGACTATCTCGACCTTCCCATTTACCGTTACATTCGCGTCGGCGTCTTGCGTGTCCTCTACTTCGCCACGGTCGCGTTGCCGTTCGTGATCAGCTCCGAACGTTTCGGACGCTTGCCGGGCATCGCCCTGGGGGCCTCGGCGCTCATCTCGGCGGTCGTGTTCCACTATGCGTATGTGTCGGTCTGGTGTTTCTTCGCGGCCGTGCTGGCGATTTTCTTCTGCTTCCTGTTTCGCGCTCTGCCGGCTCGCACCTAACTCACTCATAAAAGCAGGCGCAGCGAAAAGGGAATTGTCGCCGCTGGCGTAGCATTAGGGACGGCAGCCGCGTATTTTGACTTAAACGTTTCGTAACGTTCGCAGTTTCTAAGGAAGGTTTTCGTGGACACCGTTTCGACTCCGGCTTCGACCGACCATCTCGAAGGCGAAATGTGGCACATTTACCGCGAGTTCTTCGATACCGCCGAGAAAAAGCGGCGTTGGCCAATCGTGTTCGGCACGGTATTTGCGCCTAGCAAATACATCTGAACAGTATTG
>JBAXFO010000178.1:0-8097 GCA_037139885.1 Planctomycetota bacterium | reverse complement strand
TGGGGAAAGCGTCAAACCTTTCGGTGGGCTTCGCTCCGCTCAACCCACCCTACGGATCTTGCCGCTTATCGATCCCGCTCATGGCCACGCCATAGCTGCCGACGAGAGCGCCGATCAAACCGCCTGCCAGCACGTCGCTCACAAAATGGTAGTTCATGCCGATCAGCCCAACCACGACCGCGAGCGTCCCGGCGACGCCGACGGCGCGCCAACGCGGATACAGGATCCAATAGGTCGAAACGACCGCCAGCGTCCGAGCGGTGTGGCCCGAGGGGAAGCTTTCATAAGCGCTGCCGCTGTGGAACGGATGAAAGCCGTAAGCCCCGTCGCCGATGAATGAGGGATTGTCGTCGATCCACGTCTCGGGCCAATACCGTCCGAACACCAGCGCCAGCGTTTCGCGAAATTGATCGGCGAGCACCAGGCTCACGCTGGCCAAGAGCAACGCCATCTCCCAGCGGCGTAAGCGGCCGAGGCTCCAGCGCACGCCCAAGACCGCCAAGAGCGCCGGCGTCCAAAGCTGCACGATCGGCGGCGGATACGTGAACCATTTCAAAACGACCTCGCGCCGAAAGCCATCGCGATGCACGAGCGTCGCCACCGGTCGATCGACGAACGCATAACACGCGGCGATCAAAATCGACCCCACGCCCAGGGCGATGAGCGAGCGTCGGAAAAGCGTTCGAGGCGAAGAATCGTTCATGGGGCGTCGCAGGGGAAAAGGTTCGCGGTCTGTTTGGCGGAAGCGAGGGATCCATCGAATCCTACAAGTTCGCGGGATCAAGTCGAACCGGAACGGTTCCATGCGGTTCGCCCTCGCTGAGCGACATCGCCCCGAACTGCTCTGGCGTCCTCGTTTCCGCGTGCGCTATAATCGTTGTTTCCTCTCCTGCACCCGGGAGTCCCAACATGGCCGACTTGAGCGTCGTCGTCGACGGTTTGAAACTGCCGAACCCTTTCATCATCGGCTCGGGGCCTCCGGGGACGAACGCCAACGTCATCGGCAAGGCGTTCGACGACGGCTGGGGAGGAGTCATCTGCAAAACGGTGAGCCTCGACGCCTCGAAGGTCGTGAACGTCCAACCCCGTTATGGCCGGTTGCGGACCGCGGGGTCCAACGAAATCATCGGCTGGGAAAATATCGAGCTCATCAGCGATCGCCCGTTCCAGGTTTGGATCGACGAATTCAAGAAGCTTAAAGACAAATATCCCGACCGCATCTTGATCGCTTCCATCATGGAGGAGTTTCGCAAAGACGCGTGGGTCGAGATCGTCGAACGCTGTCAAGAGGTCGGCGTCGACGCGCTCGAGTGCAACTTTTCCTGCCCGCATGGTCTGCCCGAACGCCGGATGGGTTCGGCGATGGGGGAGAATCCCGAGATCTTGCAAGAGGTGTGCGGCTGGGTGATGGGGGCGGCCAAAATCCCCGTTTGGGCGAAGATGACGCCCAACGTCACGCATATTGAGGAGCCTTCCCGAGCCGCTCTGAAAGCCGGCTGCCAGGGCATCGCCGCCATCAACACCATTCGCAGCGTGATCGGCGTCAACCTCGAAACGCTGCGTCCGGAACCGACCGTCGAAGGCTACTCCACTCCCGGCGGCTACTCATGCAAAGCGGTGATGCCGATCGCTCTGCGCATGTGCATGGAAGTGGCCACGCTGATTCGGAAAGAATTTCCGGGCCGGTCGCTCTCGGGCATCGGCGGCATCGAATCGGGTCGCGATGCGGCTCAGTTCATCTTGCTCGGCTGCGATACAGTCCAGGTTTGCACCTATGTCATGAAAGTCGGCTATCGCTGCGTGCGCGAAATGATGGATGAGCTGTCGGCGTTCATGGAGCAGCACAAATTCGCCTCGATCGCCGACTTCAAGGGACATAGCCTGCAATACTTCACGACGCACTACGACCTCGTCGCCCGTCAGGCGGCCGCCCGCCACGGCAAGAAACCCCCGACTCTCGAAAACCACCCCAAAGCCGACCACGAATGGCGTGGCGACGATTTCGTCAAACAGTCCGACGCTCTGGCCCGCGGCTGATGCGCCAGGAAATTTGACCCCCAGCGCCCCGGAACGGACAGACACTTGGCCGCACGGCGGCGCTCAAGCCGCCCCGACCGCCGAGTTTGCCGACGGCGCGATTTAGGAGGGGGCGAAGATCTTGCGAATCGCCGCGCAACTTTCCCCGGCCTGGGCGTTTCTGGTTGGAAACACCGCTCTTCCCGGAAAATCGATTGTTCGCCGATTGCGGTGAGCGTCTCGTCCGGTAAAATCGAATGGCCGATCAGGATGAATCGTCTACTCTCGTGGGGAAGTGAAACAACCATGGCCGCCGTAAGCGCCGCCCTCGCTCCGAGCGATGAGCAATTGCTGGTGCGGTCTGCCGCGGGAGAACGCTCCGCCCTTGAGGAGCTGTTCCGACGCTATCGGCAGATCGCATTTCGGGTGGCGTTTCGCCTTCTGAACAACGAAGCCGACGCCCTCGACGCCGTGCAGGACGGGTTTGTGAAGGCGCTGATCCATCTCCCCCGCTTTCAGGGCCGTAGCTCGTTCAAGACCTGGCTGTTGCGTGTCGTCAGCAATGCTTCGCTGGACCTGGGCCGCCAGCGCGGCCGGCGCGATGCGGTCAGCATGGATTCTCTTCGCGGCCACGGCCAGGACAGCTTCGAACCTCTCGAAACCCCCGTTCCGGAACGCGACCTGGAACTCCTCGATCTCCGCCGCCAGCTGAACGCAGCTCTCGCGCTGCTGCCGCCCGCCCAGCGACAAACTTTTGTCCTTCATGCGGAAGCGGAACTAAGCTATCGGGAGATCGCCGATACGCTCGGCATCTCGATCGGCACGGTGATGAGCCGGCTGTTCTACGCCCGACAACGGTTGCGGGCGATCATGGAACCTTGGATAACATCGTGATGAGCGACGCCGACCATTCAAACTGGAAACCCAGCCCGGAACTCCTGGCCGCATTCGCCGACGGGGAACTCGACGCCCGCGACGATGCGGCCCCTGTGCGCGCCAAGCTCGAAGCCTGGCTCGACAAGAATCCGCACGCCCAGGCGGAATTGCTCGCCAATACGAGGCTCAAGAAACTCTTCGACCGCACTCGGCCCGCCGCGCCCTCAAGTCAAGCCTGGCGTGAAACGCTCGATCGCATCCACAACCATCCCGTTCCGCCGGCCGCCCGCACCTCGCCGTCCGCCGCGTGGTTCTTGGGAGGCGCGGCTGCCGCCGCATGCCTTCTGTGGGCCGTCTTGCTGGCGGGCAGCTATTGGCGTGCCGCCCCTGAGACGGAAGTTTTCGCCGTGGCGACCGATAACGACGTCGAAATTTTGCACGTCGAGGGCGATGCGATCGACGGTCTGGTCGTCGGCATGTTGCCGCTGAACGGCGTTTTGCAGCTGGCCGAACCGGGCGAAGTCGCCGTCACCAGCGTGACCCCGGCCCGGCGCGACAATATGCTCCCCACCGTCCACATCGAAGGCCCACGGCGGCCGATGATCTGGGCGAAGCTCGAAGGGGAAGGCGAGTAAGCCGCATCGCATACGCCAGCTTTTGCATGACCCCAACAGCGCCCCAACACGCCGGGCTGGTCCCGGGCCGGGTGGATTCCAGGCCCCGCGAAGCCCGGAACCGGCCCTATAGAGCCACTACGAGACAATCCTCATGCGAACGTGCGCCGTCGCCATCTTCGGTCTGCTCGCCCTGGCCAGCGTCGCGCTGGCGGGCGGCAAGATGAAAGTCACGGTTGTCGTCATCCTCGCCAGCGAGGAGGGGGACACGATCGACCCGCGCCTCAAGCAAATCGCCGAGGAGATTCAGAAACGCGATCCGCAACTCAAGTCGTTCAAGCTGCAATCGATGAGCAAACGCGATCTAGCCGTCAATGAAAAGAGCGCTTTCAAATTGGTCGATCAGAAAGCGGTCGACGTCGTCATCAAGCATGGGGTCGACGACAGCGAACGCGTCGGTCTGGGCGTCACGCCGCCGGAGCAAGGCGAAATCGTCTATAGCACGGTGTGCGGGAAGTTTTTGCCGATCGTGACGCGCTATCAAACGAAGGCTCGCGAACGCCTCATCGTCGCGCTGCGCGTGGAACCGTTGCCCAAGTGAACCTCAGAATCGCCCCCATTTCGGAGACGATGAATGACGGCAGAATCGTGTGGATCGCCGCATCGCTCTTCGTGCCGCTGTGGGCGTCGATCGCTGCGGCGCAGGAGAATGTTTGGCTGGCGGTCGGCCATGGCGGGCAGCGCATGGTGTCTGCGGACGGCAAGGCGTGGACGCAGGTGGGGTCGTGGAGTAAGCCGGGGCACAATCAAGACGATCTCAATGTCGCGGCCCATTTCAAAGGGGCCTTTTATGTCGGCGGCGGCTTTTTCACCGTCGGCGCCGATGAAGATGCGATCAGGACGTGATCCAGACGCGCGGGGAGCGCGGACCGTACGCCATTTTGAAGATGGCCACCCGTCCGCGCTCCGCTGCCGCATCGAGATTGGCTAGGATCTCAGAGTTAGTTCCGGAAGATGTTGTGGCAGGCGCCGCAGCTGTTGTTGACCTTGCTCGCCTGGGTTTTGATGTCGGCGGCGCTCTTGGCCTTGCCGGCTTCGGCGATCTTGATGCCGGCTTCGATCATGCCAGCCGAGGCGTCGACCCAGGCCTTCTTCGTCTTCTTGCCGTTGTCTTTCGCGGGCGCCAACGCTTCGGTGATCATGCCGACGGCGGCGATGTCGTAGCCCATTTCTTCGTAGGCCTTCGAGAGCTTGTCGACCGTGGCGGCGGTCGGAGCGTCGCGGCCGACCTTGACCAGCAGTTGCTCGATGCCGTTATCGGTACCGGCCACGCCCAGGCCTTTTTTCTTGGCCGACTTGAACGCCGTCATGATGTCTTCGACGTCGCTGTTCTTGGCGGCATAGGCGGCGGCGGCCTTCTTCGCGCCGGCGGTGTCGCCCTTCTTGATCATTTCGGCGATCTTCTTGATCGAGCCGTTGTCGGGATCGCCCATGGCCGCGGAACCGAAGGCCAAAACGAGCCCGGCCGCCGCGACCAGGCTGAGCGACACGATTCCGAATTTCGACTTCAACATGCACATTCTCCTGAGTAAAGATTCACCTTATTGGCAACGAGCCGACTTCGGCCCGGTCTGGCTTCATCGATTCTATGGTTTTCGTAGCGGTCCGCTGAGGGGGCTGCCGCCGAAAACGGCGCGATCGTCGCGCGTCAACCAACGGATGATCAACTCGCGTTCCACATCGCTCAATTCGCTCACGGAAACTTTCGCGTCCTTATTCTGTTCCTCGAATTCGAGCTTGCGGATTTCGCCGCCCGGCCCGCGGAAATCGCGGAACGCCGGCATTTGATTCTTCTCGCCGAAACGCGACGGATGATTCGGGGCCACGATCATGAGACGGATCCAATCATCGGAGCCATACCCCGTGAGGTCCGGACCGGCTCCGCCGCCGTCTTTCCCGAGTTGATGGCACGTCGCGCAATGGTCCGCGAAGGCCGCCTGCCCTTTTTCTTCGAGAGCCTTGTCGCGTTTTTTCTCGGGCAGCGCCTGTTGGGCCAGGAATTTGGCGATGACGTTGAAGTCAGCCTCTTCCTGGGCAATCTCCTGGACGGCCTGGTCCTTGTTTTTCTTCATCAATTTGTCGCGGCGGGCGTCGACTTTCTCGCGCCAATTCGTCATGCCGCGCAGGTTCGTCCGGCCAAAAAAGCGGTCGTCCGATGGTTTGGCGAGCAACCCGCGAATCCATTCTTCGCTCGCATAATCGCCCAAATCGGCGGCGGTGTACTTGGTTTTCGGGTCGTGGAACACGATGCGTTTGTCGGCCGGGGTGTAGCTGTGACAGACGGCGCAGTTGCGTTCGAAGGCGATCGGCCCCCGTGTCAGGGGATCGTTGCGCATCATCTGCCGGGCGCCTTCGACGGGGATGCCGCGCGCCGCGACTTGAACGGCTCGTTTCGCCTCTTGCTCAGCGATCTCGACGTTATGGTGAAACGATTTGCGTTTTTCGACGTCAAGTCGACTGAGTTCGAACGGCTCCGCCTTGCCGAAGGGGAACGGTTCCACCGTATCGTCGGCGATGGCGAGCACCGTAAGAGCCGCGGCGCCGCCCAAGAGCGCTGTCACGAAGACGATGCCGACGAAATGGCCAAACTTCCGCATCCGGCCATAACCGAGCAGCGGCAGCAGCAACAGAACGACGAACGCCCCGTTCGGAATGGCCACGGTGCCGATCAATTTCAAATCGCCGGGAAAATATTTGAGAAGTTGGAAGAGGAACAGAAAGTACCACTCGGGCCGGGCCGGGTAGCTGGACGTTTCCGGATCCGCGGGAGCGTCGAGGTTGGCTCCCAAACCGCGTTGCCCGGCCTTGGCCCAGTATTCGTAAAGGGACGATTCGTTCGGCGGATTCTCGGGCGTGATGGAGTTGCCATGGCCGCCAAAGACAACGAGCGACGCCATGATGCCGAACAGGAACAGGCACACGAGCAGATCGCGAAACGCCTGATCGGGCCAAAACCAACCGGTCACGACGGGTTTGGTGATGAAGCGGCTGATCGCGAACATCCAGAAGATGCCGCCGATGAGCAAACACGTCACCAACGGCACATGAAAGAACCAGAACGTCGTGAACAAGATGCCGCCCAGCAGCACATCGCGCAGGAAGGCGGGGATCGGCGAACGGTTCGCGTCTTCAGGCCGAAACCGCGGCGCCGTCACGCCATGGCGGCGGAACGTCACCAGATGCAAGACGATCAACAGAATCATCGTGAAGGGCAACACCCACACATGCAGGGCGAAGAAGCGCGTCAGCGTGGCGTTGCCATACTCCTGGCCGCCGATGACGAACTCGCGTATCGCATCCCCCAAGACGGGAATGTCCTTGGCGATGTTCGTGGCCACTTGCGTCGCGTAGAAGCCCTTTTGATCCCAGGGCAGAAGATAGCCCGTTAAACTCAGGCCCAACACCACGCCCATGAGCGCAATGCCGAGCCACCAGTTCACTTCCCGTGGAGGCAGATGCGCCCCCGCGATGACGACTTGCAGCATATGCACGGCCAACAGCACCACCATCGTCTGCGAGCCGAAATGATGCAGGCCGCGAATGAACCAGCCCCAGTCCATTTCATATTGGATGAAGAACACGGATCCCCACGCCGAGGTGTCGCTCGGGGAGTACGCCGTCATGAGCAGCACGCCGGTGATGAGCTGAATGGCGAAGACGAACGCCAGGCAACTCCCCCAGACATACCGCCAGCGCGCTCCGCCGGGAATATGCTCAATGAGCATCAGGCCGAGGAATTTGCGATAGCCAGTGCGATGATCGAGCCAGTCGAAGAGCACGTGTTTTTCCTGGGAAGGTGAATCAGGCCCTGGAGCGAGCGATGCGGGACGGCATTATGTCGCCTTGGCGGCGTCCGGGGCTGGGCCGGGGGTCGTCAAAACGTATTTCACTTTGAGCAGATCGCGATTGTCCGGGTTGGGATTGGTCGTGTCGGCCGCCACTTCGAAATCGAGGGCGAACATGCCGCGTGTCGCGGGATTGCCCGGAAGCTTCGTCCCTTCAAGAGTGAACCGCCCATTATGGCACGGGCAGGTGTACCCGGGATCAACGGCCTGGTCGGCGTTGCAATTGATCGAGCAACCCAGGTGCGGGCAGACCGTGGAGAAAACCTGAAAGTTCTCTTTCGTCTTGCCGGCGCCGATGCGATGCACCCACACCCGGCCAATGACATCGTCGGGATATAGCGACCAGGCGTCGTGCCGGACATTGCGGATCGTCCCTTGCATCGGCGTCGCGCCCAACGATTCGAGCTTGATCCCCGTGACGGGACGAAAGTCGCTCGGCGGGCCCTGGCGGTTCCGCGGATCGATGAGATAGCCGACGACGGGCACGCCGAACACGACCGCGAAGATCGCCCCAAGTCCGTGAATGGCCCAGTCGAGGAAAGTGCGCCGGTTCGGCGGTTCCGGATGCGGATGTTGCACGACGAGAGCTCCGTGGCGGGAGGGATGACGGCTGGAGGGATGCAACGGCTGCTTAGGGATGTCCGATCAATAACTTCCCGATTTGAAACCCGTTTTCACCCTGGAAG
>JBAXFO010000177.1:0-8104 GCA_037139885.1 Planctomycetota bacterium | reverse complement strand
GTATAGTTCTTATCGGGGCGGACGATTTTGAGCGTTCCCTGAAACCCCGAGGTTTCGAGTTCCACGATGTAATCGCGGTTGGGGGCTGCGGCGAAATCGATGGTGTTTCTGGGGCGGGACGATTTCATGGCCCGTGCATGCGCGACGACGAGTTTCGCCTTCGCTTTATCGAGTTCCTGGCTGCAGAGAATCGACGTCCATCCGCACAGAACGAGCGCTGATAACACGATGCCGCGGCGCATGATCGAGCCTCCTGAGACCGACGGGTCAAAAAAGGATAGCTCGCAATCGACGAAAAGCCAAATGAGCGGAGAAATGGCTGGCGGTTCTCGGCGTTGGTTGGTCGGGATGCTAGGATAGGGGCACGGAGGGATCGAGTTATGAAGCGGTTGTTGGCTTTGGCGGTTGTGTTGGGATGTGCGTCGTGGCTGGCGGCTCAGGAGGGGCGGGTGTGGCTGCCGCGGCCTTTCGAATTGCCGCCGTTCAATCGGACGCAAACGACTTTGATCGGCGTCGCGGGCCGGCCGTCGCGGGCGGTGGCGGTGGGGAATGGACGCAGTCCGCTGGCGATTTACGTTTACGATCGGTTAGGGCAGTGCGTGGCGCACGACGACGATCCGAGCGGGCCGATCGACGATCGCGTGGCGGCCTGGGTGCCGGCGGAGTCGGGGCCGTTCGATGTGCAGATTCGCAATGTCGGTCCGGTGTTCATTCGTGTGGAAGCGTCGGCGAAGTAACCCCTCAGGAGGTTGGTCCCATGACATCGAAGATCGCAGCATTGAGCTTGATGGCGGCGCTGGCGATGGGAGTCGCGTCGGCCGGGCCGGTGTCGGGGCCGAAGTCGACGAAATTCGAGGTGCCGGCGAGCAAGGAGGAGGGGGTTCCCGGAGAGAATGACTATTTGGTGGAATGCCGGGGCAATGAGAAAACCTCGGTGATCGTGCAGGGCGATCACGATCCGGTGGCGGATCTGGAATTGCTGGTTTACGAGGTTTTAGGTAACAATAAGGATCAGTTGGTGGCTCGCGACGTGGGCGCTCGGGATATTCTTGGCGTCATTTTCACGCCGCCGCGGACGGGGATGTATCGCGTCGTGGTGCGCAATCCCTCGCGGTATGAGGCGAGGAGCAATCCCTTCAACCGCTGCTATTTATCGATCAAATAATTCAGCGAGCGACGAGTCGGCTTTCGACGGCGACTTGATTGACGAGCTGCAAGGAGCCGCGCACGGGCATGACGGCTTCTTGGGCCAGCTGTTTCATGTAATAGGTGGCGACTTTTCCCGAGATGATGAGGGCGTTTTCGGTGCCTTGCACCGAGAGGCTGCGCAGAGCGGGATAATAGCTCCGCTTCAGGGCATGACAGGCGCTGGTGATGATCGTTGCCGTCGACATGGCCGTGCTCCTTCCGACGAACGAATTTTCGACAAAGCCACTCCCGGCTCTCCGCCCAGGCGTCTTCGGCTTTGCGATGGGTTGCAACGATCTCCATCGTAGATCTGCAAATCCCCGGTTGTCAAGAAAAAAAACCGTAAGAAAGCGGCGATTTTGCCGGCGACTTCTTCGCCGCATGCAGGCGGCCATCTCCCGAACTGTGGAGCGACATTGGTCTTTGCAAAGCTGGCGCAATTCGCCTTCGTTTCCGTTTGGTCAAAGCGTAGAATTGCAAGGATGGACTGCGCCGGTTTGGCGGAACTGTGTGGCCGCACATCCGAAGCTGGCGAACCGAACGCGAACCTCATGCCCGGGGCTAACGTAGTGAAGCAAGACATCGATTTCATCATGGAAGGCTGGGAGTACAAGCCCGGCATGGTGCAGGCCCGGCTCGTGCAGGCGGCGCGCGGCCGTCAGGTGATCCAGATGCGCGTCGATCTGGGCGTGCTGCAACTCGAAGCCGTGGGCCGGCCCGATGGCGTGCGTCCTCATGGGCATGCGACGTATCTGCTGTACCTCCGCGAACAGGCCCGGTTAGCCGAGAAGACGGACGCGAAGTTCGTTTTGACGGACGAGCAATGTCAGGAAGCCGACCGCGAATTCGTGCAGTATTACCATCGCCGCATTTGCTGGCTGGCCCTGCGGCATTATCAGAAAGCCGTCGCCGATTCGGATCACACGCTGGCGTTCATGGATTTCGTGAAGCGCTATTCGCCCAGCGACGAATACACGCAGGCTCACGAACAATATCGCGGCTTCGTCGTCTTTCAGCGCACGCAAGCCGCCGCGGCCATGCAGGCGGAAAGCCAACATCCCGATCAAGCCGTCGATGCGGTCCGCGATGGCATCGAACAGTTGCGCGACTTCTTCGCCGCCCACGGTCTCGAAGATCAAATGGACGACGACGGCATGGTCCAGCACTTGCGCCGCGTCGAGGAAACGCTCCGCGAAGAGTACGGCATCAAGAGCACGCTTTCCGAGCAACTTGCCGAGGCGGTCGCTCAAGAGGACTATGAAAAGGCGGCCCGGCTTCGCGATGAACTGAAACGGCGCAACTGACCCCGGAAAAGGGCCGCTGCTTTCGAAAAGAGAGATTGTCATGGCCACGGAAACGCGCTCGTCCGGTTCGCTCGTTCGCTGGGCGCTGCCGCGTGGATTGTTTGTCGTCATCGTCGGCGCGATCGCGTGGATTTCGCAAAATCTCCCCAAGGGATTGACCAAGAAAGTCGACGCACCGCCGATCGATCAAGCGAAAGGTCCGACGGCCCCATTGAAGTTTTTGGCCAATCGGGCGATCTGGGACGATACCGATCCGGACTATGTCAAAGAGTTCGAAACGGGCTCGGATGGCTTTTACGATTTCCCGTTCATCAACCCCGGCACGACTCCCGTCACGCTCGGCTTCGGCCAATCGAGTTGCGATTGTTCGCAACTCAAGGTGGCGGTGTTTGAGCCGGAGCTGGCGGCCGGCTTTGCGACCATGTCGCCGAAAAATCCACTCGTCTTTCCGAAAGACCCGGTGTGGACGGCTCTCAGCGTGAACGAAAAAGCCGGCGTCGAGATTCCGGTCGGCGGGGCGGGCGTGGCGCGCATGCAGTGGAATGGCCGCAAGGGACCGGGGCAACGGTTGCGGCTCAACATCCGCATGTGGATGCAACCGACTGGCCGTCCCGACGACCGCAGCTTCGAAACGCTCGAAGTCCCGATCGTCATGTCGGAGCCGTTGCGGTTTACGACGGAGAAATTGTCGCTGGGCGTGATGAGCTCCGGCGGCGTCTTGCAAGGCGAGTTCATCGCCTGGTCGCCGACGCGTGAGGGGCTCGATCTCAAAATCGACACGGCCAAGCTGCCGCCGCACCTCGAAGCGACCATCGCCAGGCTCGACGCCGCGGCCAGCAAACGGCTCGACGCCAGTTTCCGCGAAGACCGCAAAGGAACGCGCGTGCGGTCGGCCTTCCGCATCGTCGCGAAGGTGAGCGAAAAGAAGGACGGCAAACAACTCGATCAGGGGCCGTTTCGTCGAGAGATACCGCTCCTTTCGGCCGACATTCCGTTCCCATTGCAAACGCCGTTGGTCACCGTACACGTTCGCGGAGATATCGATGTCGGAGCCGCCGAAGACAATGGGGCGGTCCATTTGAAGTCGTTCTCGGCGAAGAACGGCGTTCGCAAGACGGTTCCCGTCTGGCACGACGGGGCGGATGAATTGACGGTCGAGAGCGTTTATCCGACGGTTTTGGAAGTGAAGCTGACGCGGAGCGCGAAGGAATCGACTCCCGCACGGGGGAAATGGTCGCTCGACGTCAACGTGCCGCCGGGGGCATGGCACGGGCCGTTTCAAGAGGACGCGGTCATTCTGCTGAAGACGAACAGCACGCCGCCGCGGAAGATTCGCATTCCCGTCGTGGGCAACGGCGGCCAAGGTTGACAAAATTTGTCCTTTTTCGCATCCTGGGGGGACGACGACGCGTTTCCTCGCGCCGTCCCACGCACGAATCACGCACGCCGCACCGGAAGGACTCCGTCATGGATCAGAAATTATCGCAAAATCGGCCCGCTCTCTCGCTATGGCGGCGTTACGTTCTCGTGTTGGGCGGCGTGGCGGTTCTGGTCTTCGGAATTTTCATGGGCCGGCAGGCGTTCACCCCGGCGGCGGCCGCGCCGGAAGAAAAAGTCGAACCGGTCACCCAGATGCCGGCGCATCTCTTCAAAGACTGGGGCGTGCCGGAGGTGGCGTTGCTCCTCTCGGGGCAGACGTTCGGGTATCTGCAACCGTGCGGCTGTTCGGAACCGCAGTTCGGCGGCCTGGTGCGGCGTTATAACGTCGTCAAGCTGCTCGAGAAGAAGGGCTGGAAAGTCGCCGGCATCGATCTGGGCGAAATCTATCCCCCCAAGGTCGAACTCGCCGAGCAGGCTCGCGAGAAATTCAAGACGACGCTGCGAGCCATGAACGTGATGAACTACCAGGACTTCGGCCTGGGTATTCCCGAATACAAGATGCCGCTCATCAACGGGCTGGCGGAAATGCTCGCTCTCAACATCAAAAATCCGCGCCCCGTCTCGCTCGATCTGAAAGACCCGAATCAGATTTACCAGAATCTTTCCGTACGCTCGTACGATGTCATCGACAACGGCAAAACCAAGGTCGGCGTCTCGGGTCTCGTCGGGCCGACGGTCGCGAAAGCGTTGCAAGGCGAGCCCGGCATCGATTTCTTCGCCAATGCCGCCATCATCCCCGCCCTCTTGCCGGCGCTGGCGAAAAACAATGTCGATGTCGTCGTGTTGCTCGTGCAGGGAGACGCGCCGGAGGCCGAGGCCATCGCCAAGGCGTGCTTCGCCGAACGGCAGAAAAACCCAGCTCTGCCGAACGTCGATCTCATCGTGCATACGTCCCCTTTCGACACGCCCCCCGCCCGTCCCCAGCTCGTCGAGGGCACCAACACGCGCGTGATCTACATGGGCCACAAGGGCAAAGACGTCGGCGTCCTCGGTCTGTTCCGCAAAGCGGCGGGCGGCTTTGAGCTCAAGTACGAACTCGTTTCCCTCGGCCCGCAATTCGCGACGCCCAAGGATCAAGAGGCGGGGCATCCCGTCATCCAGTTGATGGAGGAATACGCAGCCACCGTGAAGCAAGCCGACTTTCTGGAACGCTACAAGGCTTTACGCATCGATCATCCAACGCAGCGGGCGCTTCAGAACGCGAATGTGGCCGCGAAGTTTGTCGGCACGGATCGATGCGCCGAATGCCATCCGAACGCGTTCAACGTTTGGAAAGACACAGGCCACGCCCATGCGTACCAGACGCTGACGACGGTGAAGAATCCGAGCCTGCGGGAGTTCGACCCCGATTGTGTCGCGTGCCATACCGTCGGTCTCAAATACCGCACGGGCTATTACGACCCGCCCGCCGGAGCCGATCCGCAGAAGATCGCCGGTCACAATCAAAAGCTGCTGAACGTCGGCTGCGAGAGTTGCCATGGTCCGGGGAGTATGCACGCCAACGACCCGATGAATAAGGCTTACCATGCGCTGATCAATCCCATTCGCTCGAAAGACCACCCTCCGGGCGTCTTCGAGCAATTGCTCGATCGGGCTTGCCAATCGTGCCACGACATTGAAAACGATGTCCACTGGGGAGCGAAGAAGCCGTTCCAACAGTCTTGGAAACGGATTGTCCACCCGGGCGTGCCGTGAGTCGCCGCGGGTCTGCCGTTGGTTGTCGGAAAGCAAATGCCGCCGCGCCGATCCTTCCGCACCTTAATCGTGCGGAGGGGGGATCGACGCGGCGGTTTGTTGCGTTTAAAGATCGTGCGCGATTCGGCAGCGATCGAACCATCAGCTCCCTCTCCCTCGGTACTCCGGGGGAGTTGGGGTCGGGAGCGCGCGAATGTCAGGATGCCGTTCTCGGCCGCCGCCCCGCGCCCACGCGTCTGGCGGGCGATCATCGCGGCGTCGCCGAAAGCGGTGCGTCGCGGCTGGGCCGATGTCGGCGTCTGCGTTCGTCTGGTCGCCGAAGAGGCCGGGCGGCGAAATGATCAAGCGACCTCCATGCGGTTGGCGATTTGGGATTCTTCGCTCATTGGTAGGCCATTTGCGTTTTCGCCAGCGATTCACGTCATTTCCGGCTCCGGCTCCGCCTTCAATTCATGAAACGGCCCCAGTTTCAAGAGGCGGGGGCACAGGGCGGCGGCGGCGAGGACGACGGCGATGGTGCCGAGGCCGCCGCTGACGACGGAGAAGACGGGGCCGAACCAGTGGGCCATTTGGCCCGATTCGAAGCCGCCGAGTTCGTTGGAGGAGCTGATGAACAGGGAGTTGACGGCGGCGACGCGGCCGCGCATCGAGTCGGGGGTGAGCATTTGCATGAGCGTGCCGCGGACGACGACGCTGATGTTGTCGAGCGCTCCGCTGAGCAGCAGGGCGACGAACGAGAGCACGGGCCAGGTGGAGAAGCCGAAGACGATCATGGTGACGCCGAAGCCGGCCACCGCGAACAACAGCGCCAGGCCGGGGCGGAGCATGGGCGGGCGATGAGCGAGCGTGACGGCCATGACGACGGCCCCCATCGCAGGAGCCGCACGCAGCCAGCCGAAGCCGACGGAGCCGATGTCGAGAATGTCTTTCGCGTAGACCGGCAGGAGAGCCGTGGCGCCGCCCAGGAGAACGGCGAACAGATCGAGCGAGATGGCGGCCAGGAGCAGGTTGTTTCCCCAGACGAAGCGGACGCCGACGAGCAGGCTCTTCAAGCTGCGGCGGGCGGTCGGGTCGAGCGGCGGGCGATGGGGGTGGACGGCGAAGAGGAGCGTGATGCAACTGAGCGAACAGAGGGCGGCGACGATGTAAGCGGTCGAGTGACGATCCGACGCCCAGAGCACGAAGCCGCCGAGCGCGGGGCCGAGGGCGTTGGCGAGCTGCCAGCCGCTGGTGTTCCAACTGACGCCGTTGGGGAGCACGGACATCGGCACGATTTGCGGCAACAGCGACTGCCGTGAAGGAGCGCTAAACGCCCGCCCGATTCCCGAAAGCGTGAGAGCGACGAAGATGAGCGGAATCGGCCCGAGCGTCCACGAAAGATACGCCAGCCACAGCGACGCGATCACGGAAAGGGCCTGGGCGCATTGAAAGACCTTCCGCCGATTGAAATGATCGGCGACCTGTCCGGCGGGGAGGGCGAAGAGCAGCACGGGCAGGAACTGCGCGAGCCCCGTGAAGCCGAGCATCTGGGCCGAGCTCGTGCGCTGGTAAAGTTCCCAACCGACGGCCACGGCTTGAATCTCGGCCCCGATGCTCGAAAGAACGCCGCCGGTGATGTACGGCAAATATCCGGGTACGCGTAGCGCCTCGTAGGGATCGTGATCCTTCAAAATCGCCACGTCGTCGTCCTTTGCAAGCGAGCGCGTCATCTTCCTCACGCGGCATGAGGCTTCCCCAACATCATACGCGCTTGATCAAACGAATGAGGAAGATCAAGATGACGGCGCCGAGAATGGCCGTGACGAGCGAGCCGATGAGCGGATCGCCGAGGCTGAAGCCGAGAGTCGGGAACAGCCAACCGCCGAATACCGCCCCGACGATGCCGACGACGATATCGCCGATGAGCCCGAAGCCGCTGCCCTTCACGAGCACGCCAGCCAGCCAGCCGGCGATGGCGCCGATCAACAGCGACGCCGGAACGGTCACGTAGGCGGCGCTCGCCGTGATACCCACGAGCCCGGCGAGACAGCCGTTGAGCGTCATGCCGATATCGGGCTTCCCGAGCAGCAGCCAGGCGGTGAGCGTGGCCGTGAGGGTGGCGGCCGCCGCGGCGGAGTTCGTGTTGACGGCCACCTGGGCCGCCGCCACGCCGCCGTCACCCGCGACGCCCATCGTGCTGCCGGGGTTGAAGCCGAACCAGCCGAACCAGAGCACGAGGCAGCCGATGAACGCCGCGGTCATGTTGTGGCCGGGGAGCGCCTTCGGCCTGCCGTCGGCCCCGTACTTGCCGATGCGAGGCCCGAGGATCCAGGCGCCCGTCAGGGCCGCCCAGCCTCCCACCGAGTGCACGGCGGAACAGCCCGCGAAGTCCCAGAAGCCCTTCTGGCCGAGGAAGCCGCCCCCCCAGATCCAGTGGCCCGTCACCGGGTAGATGATGAAGGCCATGATGAAGCTGAAGAGAATGAACGTGTGGTACT
>JBAXFO010000176.1:0-8104 GCA_037139885.1 Planctomycetota bacterium | reverse complement strand
CTTCCGCGTCCGACGGCCGAAGACGGGGACATTGGGCTTGGCCGGTTCGCCGTCTTCGTTGAGCGGCTTCTGTTCGACGGCATCGAAATTCTCCAAGCTTTCGCTGTCGAGTTGTTTGTTGATGAACACTTCGATGCGCGTGAGCTGTTCGCCTTGATCGGGCGTCACGAAGGCGATGGCGATGCCGTCTTTGCCCATACGGCCCGTACGGCCGATGCGATGGACGTAGTTTTCCGGGTCATCGGGAAGGTCGAAATTGATGATGTGCGAAATGCCCGTGACATCGATGCCGCGGCCGACGACATCGGTGGCGACCATGATGTGCAGTTCGCCGCTGCGGAAGCTCTTCATGATCGATTCGCGTTCCGACTGCGCGAGGTTGCCATGCATGGCGCCGACGCGGACATGATGTTCGCTCAGGTCGTCGCACAGGCGTTGCGCCCAGAGTTTGCGTTCGCAGAAGATGATGCACTGGCGAGGCTTTTCGCGCTCGAGCACGCGAAGCAGCAGATCGAACTTGCGTTCCTTGCTGACGGTGATGTAGGTCTGCTTGATCTTCTCGACGGTGACTTTCTTGGGGGCGAGATTGATGTGAATCGGGTTGATCATGTAGCGGATGGCGAGCCGCAACACAGTCTCGGGAAGCGTGGCCGAGAGGAGCAAGGTCTGGCGCGAACCGGGACAACGGCGGAGGATCTTTTCGATGTCGGGCCGGAAGCCGATGTCGAGCATGCGGTCGGCTTCGTCGAGCACGACGAATTTGATGTTGGCGAGGCTGAGCGAGCCACGGCCAAGATGATCGAGGATGCGGCCGGGAGTGCCGACGGCGAGATCGAAGCCGTCGCGCATGGCGGAGGTTTGCTTGCCGATGCGTTGGCCGCCATAGATGGCGACGGAGCGGAAGTTGGGCGGCGCGAGTTTTTCGGCTTCTTCCTGAATCTGGATGACGAGCTCGCGCGTGGGGGCGAGAACGAGGCCGACTGGGCCGGGCCCACCGGTGGGCTGCCAGGCGTTGTAGAAAGGCAGCAAGAACGCGGCTGTTTTGCCGGTGCCGGTTTGCGCCTGCCCGAGGACATCGCGCCCGGCGACCGCTCGGGGAATCAGGTACGCTTGAATGGGGGTGGGTTTGAGATAGCCGGCCCGTTTGACCGCGGCCAGCACGGACTCGTTCAAGTTTAGCTGCTCAAACGTTGTCGGTCGCTCGATTTTCTTCGCCGTACTCAAGACTGCTCCACGTTGCAAATCGCCTCACAAACAGATGTTAACAGCCTATCATAGGCGATTTCCTGGTATTTTGTCCAGGGGAATTTGGGGGGAATATTCACGTTGGTCCACAGGCGCCGTCGGAACCTGTCCACGCTTCGCTGCCGCGGCGCAGCCAACCCAGCTAACCATAGCTCGGGGAAATTGCTATCCTGTTCACGGGGAGGTTCTGCAACTCCCGCGGGTCCGTCGAGTGAATCCTTATCGTTGGAGCGATCCCCCCATGGCGGCGCGCGCGGTTCACTGGCACGAAGGCATGTTTCTCTGGCCGCAGCAACTGCAGCTCGCGGAGAGACATCAACTCGAACGCATCGAACGCCAACATCAATGGAACATTCATTATAACTGGGGTCTGCGCACCCTCGAATGGGAGCCCGAAGCTCTCAAATCGTCGCACTTCGTCGTCAAAGGGTTGCAGGCCCGGCTACGGGACGGCAGCCTGATCGTCGTTCCCGAGGACGGGGCCCTGGCGCCGCTCGATCTGAAAACGGCTTTCGATCGCGACGATGTCATCACGCTCTATTTGGCCCTTCCCAAGTTTCATGCGGGCAAACCGAACACCGTTCTCCGCCAAGATCAGGCCAAGACCGAACCGGGGGCCGAGACGCCGCTCGAAGTCCGTTGGTTGGTCGACACGCAAGACATCGAAGACGAAAACACCGGCCTCGACGCTCAGACCGTGCAGGTTCGTTACTGGAATTTGAAGCTGCTCACGTCGAACGACGACCTCGCCGGTTACGAAACGCTGCCGCTGGCGCGCATTCAGAAGACGGGGGGAGCGGACGCCGTGCCGCAACTCGATGCGACGTACATTCCCGCCGTGCTCGCGTGCGACGCCTGGGGACCGCTGCGCGACGGCATCTTGCAGGAAATCTTCGATCGCTTCGGTCGGCGCGTGAACCTCATCAGCCGGCAGATCGTTTCGCGCGGCATTTCGTTCGACACCCATAATCCCGGCGACGGTTTGCTGCTCGGGCAGCTTCAAGCTCTGAACGAAGGCTATGCGGTTCTCAACACGCTGGCGTTCGCGGAGGGGATTCATCCGCTGGATGCGTATGTCGAACTGTGCCGGTGTGCGGGGCAGCTCGCGATTTTCAGCGACACGCGGAAGGCGCCCGACCTGCCGCGTTACGATCACGACGATCTCGGCGGCTGCTTTTATCGCGTCAAACAGTATCTCGACGGCATCGACATTACCGAGCCGTCGTACGAGGAGCGGCCGTTCATTGGCCGGGGCTCGCGCATGGAAGTCAAAATCGAGCCCAAATGGCTGGAATCGATCTGGGAAATGTATGTCGGCGTGCAGAGCAATTTGACGCAGGACGAAGTGGTGAAATTGCTGACCCGCAGCGGCCAACTCGATATGAAGATGGGAAGCGCCGACCGCGTCGAGTTCATCTACGACCGGGGCCTTATGGGACTCGAGTTCACTCCCAGCGCCAAACCGCCCCGCGCGCTGCCCGTACAAGCGGGCCTGGCGTTCTTTCAGATCAACCGGGCGACCAAGCTCGAGGAATGGCAGAACGTGCAGAAATCGATGGTTCTGGCCATTCGCCTCAACCCCAACCGCATCGTCGGCAACATCGACGGGCAGCAAATCTTGACGATTCGCACCGCAAGCGAACAGAAGACGATGCAGTTTACGCTGTTTTTGGTGCCGCGGGATGGGGTGGGGTAACGCGAACCGAGCGCGGTTCTTTTAGTGTTAGCTTCACCCTTGAAACGTGTCGATTTCCCAATCCCGGCCTATATCTGATCGAACTTTTATGCGATAATTCTTGGGTCGCCCATACGGAGCTTCACTTGAATTAGCCAAGGGGGGGAGTCATGGCTCAGTCGCCATTGGATGAAGCGAACGAAACGTTTTTCGAGGGCGTGCTTCAGCAATTCACGCTGACGGCGATCCCTGTAACTACCGGCACACGCCCGGCCCCTGCCATCGGACGACCGGTCCGGAATCGTATCCTTGGAACTCCGCCTTCGAAACCTTCTATCGACGAATCCGACGCTCATCCGATCGAATAAAGTAGTCTCGCCGCTGCTGACTTGTGCGTTCGGCTACTTGGGAGCGATGCTATCTGGAAAGCCTACGACCCTACCTGGCTGGTTGAGCTCGCCCGGAGTCGGCAACCGGACCTAGCTTGGCTGGCGGAGGCGCTGACTCGTTGTACAAAGTGTCGCGGGGAGTCTGAGAGCTACATTCGGTTCGTCGATTCGGATCGTGCCAACCAACCAGGGGCCGAATGGCAATTCCGCGAGAACCTGTTCCTGATTGACCCAACCGAGGGCAACATCGTTCTGGACATTCTCCAAGATGGGCGAGTTGGCGGGATCGAATATTATGACCGCCTATTCCCGAAACCTTGTGAGTGACATGTTGGCCGCTGAAGCAGACGGCGGATGCTTGTATTCGGCACGATGCCCCGTAAACCAGCAGACTGGACGAACGTGTTATTGCCCGCGCCCTAAGATTTAAGTCTGGGAGTTGGAATGTCGCCCGTGAATCCATCGAGCGAAACGGCCTTCACCGGAACGCTGTTCGAATTCGACGTGACGTTGATCCCTGTGAAACCGGGCGATGTGGTCGAACCGCGATTAGGGCGTCCTCAATCGGATGAGCCTCCCGAAATCCGCCGCCCCGAGTGACCTTCCGTTCGCGTGGAGTTTCCTGGTCCGTCCAACATTCTTCGTGAGCCGCAATGCGTTCCGATATCGCCAAAGTCGTCTATCCGGTCTTGTCGTATGGCATCCGCCTCAAGGAGAGCCTTGCCGCGGGGGAGACGCCGGAGTTTCAGAGCGCTCAGAAGGAATTGCTCGGCTTGCTGCAAGCCTGCGGTCAGGTGCAGCGCTGGGCGGATGTGAACCCGACGCGCAGCATGGATGTGCTCAGCACGGGTCGGCCGGCGACCGATTTCCTCGGCATTCGCTATGCTCTTGTCGCCTGGCTGGATGAAATCTTCATCGCCGATTCGCCCTGGAAATCGGAGTGGACCGAGCACATTCTCGAACTGCAATCGTACCGGACGCGCGACCGAGCCTGGAAGTTTTGGGAGCAAGCCAAAAAGGCCGAGACGCAGCCGGCGACCGATTCGCTGGAAGTCTACTATCTCTGCGTTGTGCTCGGCTTTCGCGGCGATTTCGAAGAGTCTCCCGAGAAGCTCAAGGCCTGGCTCGAATCGGCGAAAGCCCTCATCGACAAAAGCGACGAACAAGAATGGCAGGGGCCCGTCGATAGCCCGCCGCGAACGTATGTGCCGCCTCTGACGGGGGCGTCGCGCTTGCAGCGCATGGTCACCATCGTCGGCCTTAGCATGCTGCTGCTCATCCCGGCAGCGATGTTCTACATCTTCCACTACCTCGTGAAAAAGTAAGCCATCCGCTATGAATCTCATCGAGAGTATCTGGAGCTTTTTGTCGTTCGTTGTGTCCCTCGTGTCGCCTTTCGCGCCGCAGAGGCCGACCGTCAAGATCGCGCCGGGGCTCCGGTGGTTCCTGCATGCTTTCGTCATCGCTCTGATCCTGGTCGCCTTGTGGTTCGTGAACGAGAAGTTCGAGATCTTCCGGCTCATCCCCAATCCGACCTGGGCGAGCCACTATTGGCTGCCGATCATCTTTGTCTTGCTCTACGCGCTGGCGGTGACGGGGTGGTGGATCTACCGTATTCTCATGGCCGAGCCGGAAGCGACCGACTTCCCCGATATCGACGAAGCCTGGGAAGAAGCGGTCGACGCTCTCGATCAAGCGGGCGTCTCGCTCACGGAAGTGCCGGTCTTCTTGGTGCTGGGGCGAACGGAGACTCCGGAAGAGCACTTCTTTCAGGGGGCGCAGCTCAACTTCGTCGTCAAAGGGGCTCCCGTCGGCGTGCGGCATCCGCTCCACGTTTACGGCAATCGCGACGGCGTCTTCATCACCTGTTCGGGTTGTTCGCTTTTGGGCAAGCAGGCGAGTTTGCTGGCTCTCGAAGGCATCGCCGATGAAGGGGGCGCGACCAACGACGGCCCCGTCATGGGCATCGGCGACGATGCCGGCGCCACGCTGAAGCCGGGCCATGCCGAGCAGAAGATCATCAAAAAGCTGGCGCGCATGATCGGCACGCAAATGAACGGCCTGCAGAAACGCATGCTGCGCCGCGAGTCCAACTTGCCCATGCCGAATCTCCTCGCCAGCAGCGAGGATGTCGAAACGCTCACGCTGCGGATGGCTCATCTGTGCCGGCTTATTTTTCGCGATCGCCAGCCTTATTGCCCGATCAACGGCGTCCTCGTGCTCGTCCCTCTGGGAGCCACCGACACCGAGATCGACGCCCAGCAAAGCGCCGAACTCTGCCATCGCGACCTGAGCGTGATCCGGCGTGTGATGAAAGTGCAGTGCCCCATCTTCGCGATGGCTGTCGACATGGAACAACTGCCCGGTTTCCGCGATTTCATCCATCGCCGCACCGCCTCCGAACGAGCCCGGCGTATCGGCCAACGCTTCCCTCTCAATCCTCCCGACCTGCGCGATGAAGGCCTGCACGACAAGCTCGGCGAGGCCGTGCAGTGGTTGGGGCATAACATCGTTCGCGATCTTGTTTACCGCGTCTTCAAAACCGAACCGGGCGGCAAACTCGGCGTGAACCATGATCTCTTTCTGCTGCTCGACGAAATGCGCGATCGCAAGGACCACCTCGCCCGCTTCATCGTGCAAGGCATCGCCCGCGATGTCGACGGCCCCCTGCTGTTCGGCGGCTGTTATCTGGCGGCGACCGGAGCCGAACGCGAGCGCGATCAAGCGTTCGTTCGCGGCGTCCTCGCCCGGTTGTTCGAAAATCAAAACTATGTCTCGTGGACCGAACAAGCCCTCGCCGAAGACTCGCGCTGTCATTCGGCGACCTGGGCGGGGTATGTCGTTCTCGGCGTGCTCGTGGCGCTGTTGGGCGGCGGTTTCGGTTATCAGTGGTTTTCGCGGCGTTGATGTTGATATCGATGCCGCGGCGCGGCCCATCTCTCGTCAGCTTTTTCCAAGAAACTCCGCCACCGTCGTCACACGGTGCTCGTAAGCGGCGGCGAACACTGCGGCGCACAGGGCGATCGTCTCGATATTGTCCGCACCGCCGATTTCGGGCTCTGCGGCGTCTTCAAGAGCGCAGAGGAGTTGCGCCATGGGGCCGACGAAGGCGTCGGGAAACCAGACCTCATTCCAGCGCGGCTGAATCCAGACGCCGGGCTGGCGCTGGGTGGCGTAGTCGATCGTGCTGGGCGTGCGTCGGGGATAATCGGGCCAGCCGATCATGCCGCGCGCGAGGCCCTCGGTTCCTTCGATGCGCCAGCGAATGCCGATGTCGCTGGCGCAACCTTCGCGTGCGGGGCCGGTCCACACATCGTCCCAGGAACTGGCCCGCAAACCCGAGGGATATTCGAGGATGGTGAGATTGATGCCGTCGGTGTGCGGGAAGGGAGTTCGCGGATCGGGACGCGTACTGGCGAGCACGCGCTCGGGCGTGCCAAACCAGAAGCGGAACGTGTCGAGGTGATGAATGCTCATGACAAACGTCGCCAGCGACGGCAGTGTCTGGCTCCACGGCATCCAGTGCGGAATGGCACGCATCTCGATCGTCGCCAACACCGGTTCGCCCAGCCAACCTCGGCTCAGCAGATCGTGCGCCGCCCGCACCGATTGGTCGTAGCGCATGTTCTGGTTGACCCCGAGCACGACCCCCGCCTGCCGACAGCGCGCGACGAGATCGCGCGCGTCCGCCACGCTTAATGCGAGCGGCTTCTGCGCCAGGATGCCGCGGAGGCCTTTGTTTTCAGTCAAAGCGCGGCGAATGAGATGCGGTTGCACATCCGGCGGCACGGCGATGTCCAAAACTTCCAGCGACGCATCCGCGAGAAGTTCGTCCACGGTCGCATGCACTTTTGCGATGCCATGCTGCACGGCTGCCGCCCGCGCCGTCTCCACGTTGCGCGATGCGATGGCCACGGGATTGAACCCCGCCTGCCGATAGGCGACGAGATGGCAATCGCGCATGATGAAGCCCGAGCCGAGACAGCCGATGCGAACATCTTTGCGGCGCGGCAGACGCGGTTGATAATGGAGGGGCACGTCGGTCTCGCCAAGTCTCGCGGTCACACAACTCTCCCTGACGATCTTGACAGATTAGTCCGATCGGTCTAAAATTGTACTGACCGGTCTACCGGGCTCTCTCACGGAAGATTTTATGAATGCGGTCGCGAAATCGGGACGGATCGATATCGGCACGATCCGCCGCGAGCAGATTGTCGATGCGGCGGTCGCCGTCATCGCCGAGCAAGGGTTGCATCATCTGTCGCTTTCGGAAATCGAAAAGAAAGTCGGCATGAGCCGAGGGCAACTCACCTATTACTTTAAGGCCAAGGAAGAGATTTTGCTCGCGGTTTTCGATCGGCTTGTGCTGCTCATGCATCAGCAACAGCCGGCGCCGCCCGCGGACAAGCGGCAGTTGTTCGAAATGCTCGGTCAGGTGCTCGGGCGGCTGGTGAAGGAGCCGCTCTCGAATCCGGCGTTTCATGCCCTGCACTGTACGTTCCTGGCCCAGATCAGCCATCGCGCCGACTTTCGGGGGAAACTGGCCGAGCTTTACGAAAGCTGGCGGCAGATGCTGGCGGAGGATGTCGAGAACGAACAGCTTCGGCATCCGGAGCGGAAGGCCGTCAACCCGCGGGCGATGGCGACGGTGATCGAGGCGATGATCCATGGCCTGATCACGCAGGCGGCGGCCGACCCCGACGCCTTCGACGCGGATGAAGTCGTCGATTTGTGCATCGACATGATTGGCACGTATTTGCGACGCCACGACAAGGGAGCGAACTGATGAACAGCG
>JBAXFO010000175.1:0-8105 GCA_037139885.1 Planctomycetota bacterium | reverse complement strand
GCCACCCTCGCTCACGCGTCGGGCTTCCAGCGAAATCGCGCACGGTCATTTAGCGAACGAGCAGGAACTCGCTGCGGTTGACGAGCATCCACACGATGCCGTTATGCGCCCGTGCGGGGTCGCTCGCCTGTTTTGCGTAACGCTGCGCCTCGGCGATCTCCTCGGCATCGGGCCGGCGCGAGAGCGTCGCCAGATAGAGCCATTCGATCGCTTGCTCGGGCGACGTTTTCGGATTCGCCTTCAGATGACTTTCCAACGCCTTGCTGCCCTTGAGCAGGCGCGGGTGATTGATCATGGTGAGCATCTGCGGGATGCCATGGGTAAAGTCGGTCGCGTCGTCTTTGTTGGCGCCGAAGCGGCGGAGAAATTCGAGATACGCATCCGCGACCGGAGCGCTCTCGCCGTTGGCGTTGCCGTCTTTGGGATCGAAGCCGCGTAAGTCGAGCTTGGGGTCGCCGTATACGAGCTTGAGCGAATCGAACAGAACGTCGGCGCTCATCACGCGCAGGGGCATGCGGCCGAAATTCGCCGTGAGTTCGGAAAGCTTGGACTCGCTGAATCCCACTGGCGCCCGGCTGGTGCGCTGGTAAGTTTCCGAATTGCAAAGACAGCGGACGAGGTGCTTCACGTCGAAATCCGATGCCGCGAATTCGTTCGCCAGCATGGTCATCAGGCCCGGATGCGACGGGGGATTGAGTTCGCGGAAATCGTCGACGGGCTGGACGATGCCGCGGGCGAAAAAGTAGAACCACATCCGGTTGGCGAAGGAGCGTGCGAAGAAGGGGTTGTCCTTGGAGGTCATCCAATCGGCCAACGGCTTGCGGAGCGGGCTTTCGCCTTCGAGGCGGTACGTCTTGCCGGGCAGGAACGCGGCCGGGACATCGGCGCCGACATTGCGGAACGCCGATTTGGGGATCGTGATGTTCGCTTTCGACTTCGCGGCCGTTTCGGAAACTTTACCGAAATCGGCGGTCGTCTTCGAGAAGAACGCGGCCAGGGCCCAGTAATCTTTCTGAGCCCAGTCGCGGTAGGGATCGTCGTGGCATTCGGCGCACTGCAATTGCACGCCCATGAACAGGGAACCGACGGCGCGCGAGGTGCCGCTGGGGCTCGCTTTGCCCCCTTCGCCGACGAGACCGTAGAAGATCACCTGCGGATTGTTCTTGATCTCGCCGTTGACGGTAAGGATCTCGCGTGTGATTTTGTCCCAGCTGTCGCCCGCGCTGAAGCGCACGCCTAACCAGCGGCCGAGATCCTGGGCTTGCTGATGAGGCTGTTTGCCGCTGTTAGGGTCGGAGGGGAGTTCGGGGGGACAGATCCAGTCGCGCCAGGTGCGGCCCAGTTGTTCGCCAAATTGCGGAGTCGCCAGCAATTCATCAATGAGCTTGGCGCGTTTGTCAGCGGCTGGGCTGTCGAGAAAGGCGACGGCTTGGGCGGCGGTGGGGATGCGGCCGGTGAGATCGAGATAGATGCGCCGCAGGAACTCGGCGTCATCGCTGCGCGGCGCCGCTTTGAGTTTGCTGGGCGCGAGGCCGCGTTCGATGTGTTGATCGATGGCTGCGGCGACTTTTGCGGGTTCATGTCGGCCCGCGTCCGCCAAAAGAGGAACGTCGTTCTTTTGACGCTGGGCAAGCGTGGGAAGGCCATCGGCGATCCACTGTTTGATCAGCGCCTTTTCGGCGGCGGAGAGTTTCTTTTCGGTCGGCGGCATTTCATCGGCGGCGATCCGCTTCCACAGCAAACTCCCCGCGACATCGCCCGCCTTCAACGCGGCGCCAGCATCCCCTCCTTTGAGCATCGACGGGATGGTGCGCAGATCGAGGTTGTGTTTCTGGCGCAAACCGCCATGGCAGCCCAGGCATTGTTTCGTGAGAAGGGGTAGAACATCGCGTTCATGCAGGGAATCGTCGGCACGGAGATCGGGCCCGCGAACAAGGATCGCCGCCACCAGCACGACGGCGCATCGGTTCCAGTAATGGCGCACACGCGACATGAGGCATCCTCAAGAGGACGGAAACGGCGAGCAAGGCGGTCGAAGCAGCGTAAGGCGGGCAGTCGCGAAGCGGAATCAGGCAGGGAAAACATAATACGCGTAAGAGAATATTACTTGAGCGGCGGCGCTTGCGTCAACCAATTTCCTTTCGCGATCTCCGCGATCGCCGAGTTGATTCCCGGCGTTAACGTTCGTCGATTTTCGCCTTGAGAGTCACCAGGCTGTCGGCGAAATCGCGTCTCGTATCGTCGGGGATCATGGCGAGCGTGGTTTCCATGCCGCGCGACATGACGGGGGCGATGGAGCAGCGGTCCATCCATTCGCGGGTCGTGGAATTGCTCAGACGACTCACGAGCAAACAGCCGGCGCCCAGGACAGCCGCGGTTTTTACCGCTCCCAGCATGGCGCCGAGAAAACGGTCCATCCATGCGAACCCCGAGGCCTGGAGGAGTTGTTGCAGGAATCGGGTGACGAGCAGCAGCAGAAAGTAGACGATCAGGAACACGACGGCATACGCGGCTCCGTTGACAAGGGTTGAGTCCGCGTCGCGGAGGGCGTATTCGCGGACAAGCCCGACCGCCTGTTCGTGGAAGAGGATCGAACCCCAGAGGCCCAGGGCGAGGCTGGCGACGCGCGCGATCTGCCAGAGCAAGCCGGTCATGAAACCGAAAACTGCTCCCAAGGCGAGAAGGGCCAATAACGTGGTATCGAGCCAGTGCATGGGGAAATTCACAAGGAGGAACGGCGTCCGGGCTTTCCATCGGCCAAAAATGCCGCGGACAACGATTCTTCTCAATAGTTATTTAATGCTCGATTGCTCTCCAACGCAAATGAATTTCGGCTATGCCGGCTTTAAGGGCGGACGCCGATGGCGGACTTTGCGGGTTGGGGAGGGAATGTGCGTTGGACGGTCGGTTTGAGGGCCGCGGCCTCAACGTATGCGGCGCCTCGATGACTCGGCTCTTCCCGGACGAAATGGCCTTGCGTACACGTCTGCGATTTGTTTTGTTGTCGAACCGGGAATATTTTGGCGCAAGGCCGGGCGTCTGTTACGTTTCATTCTCAGAGAAGGTCTTTTTGGAGTCGAGTCATGCGTTTTTCGGCGTGCAAATTGGGGCTGATTGGCGGGCTGATGCTTGCTCTGCTCCAACACGCGCCCGCGCAGGGGCCCGGAACCGCGATTTTCTTTCGCAACGACACGAAAACCGCCATCATCATTCAGGGCTACAGCGCCGTCGGCGGCATGATTCGACGCGGGCAACCGATCGTGGTGTCGCCGGGGCATGGAGGGGGCGATTTCAACATTCCTCCCGGCACCCGCATTTACACCGTTTACGACGCCAACCAACCTTCCCGCATTCTCGCCAAAGATGTGCCGCTCGTGATTCCGGCCGGGGCCAATATCATCGCGTCCGTTCGGAATTTGCCGAATAATCAAGTCGGCATCGTTCCCGAAGGAACGCGGCCCTAAACTTGGGCCACTCCGTGCTTGCATGTCGCCCGAGGCCCCTTTACGATTGGGGCCATGAATCCCACCGACCCCTCTCTAAAACCCACTCGCGTTCGTTACGGCGTGCTCGCGTTTTGCTGCGTGCTGTCGATGGTCACGTACCTCGACCGTGTCTGCTTCGGAACCGTCGCTCCGTTCATCCAGCGCGAATTCGAACTCACCTCGGCCCAGCTCGGCTACCTGTTCGGAGCCTTCACGCTGGCCTATGCCGTCTTCGAGGTGCCCACCGGCTGGCTCGGCGATCGCTTCGGCCCGCGCAAGACGTTGATCCGCATCGTCCTCTGGTGGTCGTTCTTCACGGCTCTCACGGGCATCGTGAAACCGTCGTCGGGTTCGATCGTCATTATGGGGACGACGCTGAGTCTGTCGTTCCTATCGCTCCTGGCCGTGCGGTTTCTGTTCGGCCTCGGTGAAGCGGGAGCGTATCCCAACATCGCCCGGGCGTTTCACAACTGGTTCCCGTTTACCGAACGCGGCTCCGTCAAAGGGGCGGTGTGGATGGCGGGGCGGTTCGCGGGCGGCGTGACGCCGTTCATCGTGCTGTTGCTCATTCAAGAGACCGTCGTCGACGGCACGACCGTCGTCGCCTGGCGGCACACGTTTCTGATCTTCGGCGGCCTGGGAGTTGTCTGGTGCGTGCTTTTCTGGATGTGGTTCAAAGACCATCCCGAGCAAAAGGCGAGCGTCAACCAGGCGGAAATCGATCTCATTCACGCCGGCGACGCCACGCACGGCAGCGCCAAGCTCAATGTGCCGTGGGGCAAATTGTTCGGCAGCGGCAATCTTTGGCTGCTCTGCGGCATGTACTTTTGCGCCTCGTTCGGCTGGTACTTCAACATTACTTATTTGCCGGGCTTTCTCGAAGATCAATACGGCCTCCTCCGCGGCGAGAAATTCACCTCGGGCTGGTGGAGTTTTTCCATCATGGCCGGGCTGCCGCTGCTGCTCGGTTCGTTCGCCTGTCTTTTGGGAGGCGTGCTGACAGACTTGGTCATTCGCAAGACGGGCAACCAGAAATGGGGCCGGCGCGTGTTCGGTCTGCTCGGCCATGGGTTGTGCGCGCTGTGTTATTTTCTCGCGGTCTTCCTGGTCTGGAATAATCCCGAGAAGGCCAACCGGACGCTCAGCTCGGCCTGGATGTTCACGCTCGCCATCGCCTTCGCCGCCTTCTGGAACGACATGACCATGGGCTCCGCCTGGGCCAGCTGCCTCGATATCGGCGGCCGCTTCTCGGGGATCGTCGCCGGCTGCATGAACACCATCGGCAATCTCGGCGGCTTCGTCGCGAATATCGTGACGGGGCTGGTTCTCGAACATTTCCTCGTGGGCATCCCCAAAGGCTCCCCCGAATATTTCAACGCCAGCCAACCCGCGTGGATCATCAACCTCGCGATGTCGGGCGTGATTTATGTGATTGCCGTGGTTTTGTGGATCCGCTTCGACTCGACCAAACCCGTGACTCCCGAAGCGCTCGGAACTCCTCCCGAACCGCCGATGGCGCCGCCGATTTCCCTGGAGAAGATCGAGGAGGATCTACGCGGGTTTAGGCGGTAGGTGGGTGCCATCCGATTTTCGACCCCCGAGGGGTCGGCTTGGGTGACGCACGACGGAATGCGGTTTTCTTTTTGGAGCGGCACCTTGCCCTCGGAAGCGGGTAGGCTCTGCAAGATCATTCGCAGTGCCCAAAACCGTGACGAGGCGTATAATTGAATCGTGAGGCCTAGGCGGTCCGATGGAAAGAAAAACTCCTCAGCGAGGATTTTCGTCATGGCGAAGGGTGCGGGTAAGGCACGCAAGAAGCTTCCGAAGGCTCTTGCGGTTGTGAATGCGGACAACTGTACGGGCTGCGAAGCCTGCGTGGAAGTGTGTCCCGTCGACTGCATTTACAAAGTCGAAGGCGGCGATCTGCCGACGCTGCAAAGCTTTGTCGATATCGATCTCGAACGCTGCATCGGCTGCGATCTTTGCGAACGCTGGTGCCCCTGGGACGCGATCGACATGGTGAAACCGACCGAGATCGTCGACGCCGTCGCCAATAAAGGCGGCCCTCAGGAATACGTCGACGCGAATTACGACAAACTCGTCGGCGTCGCGGCCTCGATTCAAGAACTCGCCATGGAACAAGCGGCTGCCGCCCCCGCGAAGAAGTAAGTTAGCGGCTCTCCGCAGGAGAGCGCTGACGTGTGGCCTTCGCCACAGAGATCGCACGTGCGGTCGCAGCTTTGTCGGCGCCAAACGCTGAAATGAGTTCTCTGTCATTGTCGCCACCCGCCAGCGCTCTCCTGCGGAGAGCCGCGAACCAATTCCCGTAGAATTCCCATTTTTTGTTTGCTCTACCCCCAGCGCTCGCTATGTTCGACAGGGTCCGTCGGACTCGATCAAGGACGACCCCATGTCGCGTATCTTCATCACCCTCGCTCTTGCGCTGGCGCTGACCGGTTGTCAGCGGGCGGGCCGTTATCCGGCTCCGAATGCGAAAGCCCCGAAGGAAAAGGCCGAGGTCAAGGCGGTTTGGGGCTGGGCGTTTCCCGATCGACCGCCGCGCGACTTGCCCATACGGTTCGTCGCGGACGATCAACTGGAATGGCCGACGCTGCCAGCCTTTTGGAACATGGTTCCCCATCCCATGGCCGGGTTGCGGACGATTCACGTCAATCAATCGCCGCTCTCCATCTTGACCGCCTTTGCGCTGCTCGACTCGTCCGAATCGATCGCGATCAAGGTGCCGCTTGGCTTGCCCGATCCGACGCCTCTCATCCCGGAATGCAACCCGCCGACGTTCGGCAAATGGCGGCTCGGCAAAAAGATCTTTTTCGATCCCGTTCTGACCGCGGGGACGAACGTGCATTCGTGCGCCGAATGCCATCAACCTCGCCATGGGTTTACCGAGGCGGATTTCATTAGCCTCGAAGGAACGCGGAATACGCTCAGCTTGCTCAATGTCGCCTTTAACCGCAGTCAATTTTGGGATGGCCGCGTGCGGAGTTTGGAGGAAGTCCTGATGCCGTCGCTCGACGACGAACTCGAAGGCGGGGCGTCGCGCGTGAAGGTGTTATCGATGCACCGCTTCGGGGGCGTGGCGCGCAAGCTCAATCAGGATCCCTATTATCGCGAGCAGTTTCGCCTTGTCTTCGGCATCGACCGCGTCACGCAGGACGCCGTCGCCAAGGCACTGGCGACATATCTGCGCACCATCCTTTCGGGCGATTCGCTTTACGATCGGGCGGTCGTCCGGGGCTTCAAAGCGGCGCTCGACGATGCCGCGATGAAACGCCTGGGCTCGGCCGTGGATGGTATGACCCGCGAACAAGCCACCGAGCGGCTCATTCAGGGGCATGCAGTCTATGCGGGCAAGGGGGGCTGTGCGACGTGCCATCCGATCGGGTTGTTTACGGATGGGCTCTATCACAATGTCCTGGTCGAAGACAGCGCCGAGTCGCAAGCGGTTTCGGGCAAAGAGACGGGCCGGTTCGCCGTGTTGCCGATTGGCCTCAAAGACCCCGCCATGCGCGGCGCCTATCGCACGCCGACGCTGCGCAACCTCTCGGCCACACCTCCGTATTTCCACAACGGCACGCGGAAGGAACTCAGCGAAGCCGTCGATCATTTTCGCCGATCGCTCGACAAGGATGCTCCCCTGCTGGCCAAGCCGCTGCGCGATTTGCTCGCGGGCGTGCACGTCGAACGGCCCATCGTGAATCCGAGCCTCTTCACCCTGGACGAAGCGGCCGCCCTGCTCTTGTTTCTTCGTTCGCTCGATGGTCAGGCCGTCGACCCCATGGTTTCGAATCGCTGAGGCGCGTGCACTGACGAAAGGATCCGGAATGGATGGCAAGTTGTTTCGGGCTTATCTCGTCGAACTCGTGGGGACGTTCGCGTTCGTCTTTTTCGCCTCGGGACTCGCCTGCGTCAATGCGATGACGAGCGTGACCGAAACCTCTCCGGGCTTGACCCCGTTGGCCACACAGCAACCCGGCCTTCTCGGCGTCGCCATGGGGCAAGCTTTGGTGTGGCTCGCGCTGATCGCCTGGTCGGCGCCGGTGTCGGGGGGGTACTTGAATCCCGCCGTCGCGATTGCGCGTTGGGTGTTCAATCGTCTTTCGTCCGATCGGCTGGCGTGGTTCATCGATGCGCAGATCTTGGGGGCGGTGTTGGCGGGTTTGGCGCTGCAATTGATCTTCGAGCCGGCGATTTTGAAAACCGCCCAGTTTGGCGCGCCGTATCTGAACACCCTGGCTTTCGGTTCGCTGTCGTCCGGATCGATCTGGGCGGGCATGGGGATCGAACTCGTCTTGACCTTTTTCTTCGTCCTGGCGATGTTCACCACGACGGAGCAGGCGCCCGCCCCCTGGCTGAGCGGCGCGGTTTTGGCCGCGGCGGTTTTGTTTGCCGGCCCTCTCACCGGAGCCGGTTTGAATCCCGCTCGTTGGCTAGGACCTGTGTTCTGGCAGATGATCGACGGCTCGGCCGGCAACCTGGCAAGCCGGCAGGCCCTCGTCTACATCGCGGGGCCGATCGTCGGAGCTCTGCTGGCCGGTGCGTTCGCCTTTCGCGTTTACCTGCCCGCCCGGCTGGAAGCGCCGAAATCGACGGGCCCTTGAT
>JBAXFO010000174.1:0-8139 GCA_037139885.1 Planctomycetota bacterium | reverse complement strand
CGAACGAAATTCGTATCCATGTTCTGAACGACGCAATGAGGCATGACGCCGCGGTCGGCGAACTCGACCAACACTTGCCACTTCCGGTACAGAACATCCAAGACCTGCCCCGGCATGAATGTCCGCCAGTTGCCGCGAGCTTCCCGCTGAACGGCAGTCCTCCAGACCATACCGAAGTGGTTGTTCGCTCGCACCTCCATCGCGGTTCCCAGCAGATAGGACACCGTCCCAGTCACGCCAGCCGAATCGCGCGATCCTTTACCCGACGCGGCCGCACCGTACCGGCCGGTCGGTACGAGCAGGACAGCATCGCGAATATCCGGCGCGATCCGAATGATCGTCTGGGCCAGGCGGTAGAAAGTATGGAACAGCATGCGGCGAAAGACTCGGACGACTCGCCGGCTTTCGACGTCCTGGAGTGCGAGCCGCAGATCATTTGCATTCTTGGCGTCGAGGCCCAGCCACTCGGCGATTTCTCGGCCTCGATCGTCGAGCACTGATGGCGGCCAGGGCATGACCATTGCCGACAGAGACCAGACGACGCGCCGACCATCCCATCGGCATCCCAGGAGTTCCTCATCGGAAACGACCCGGCGGCACAACAGATGCCTCCGCGCCGCCCAATCCTGAACTGCCCGAGCCGATGCAACCGCCGCGTGAACTTGATGCCAAGTCGGTCCGGATTCCGGGGGCTCATCGAACGGCGATTGGCGACCTGCAAGCGTCCACGAAAGATCGTTGCTGTGATCCCTCATGACCGTCGCGGCCCAAGCAAACGCTTCGATTTCCGGTCCATCCGCGTCGAGCAAGCGAGGCAAAACTCGGTCGCGGAAGTCCGTCAGTTCGTTCCCCAATCGCTGAAACGCACCGGACAGATCTGAACTGCTGGGAAACGGCGATTGGACGATCATTCTTCCTCACTTTGTTGGAGACGAATAGGTCGAAGGAGACACGGCCGCCGGGTTTGCTTTACGGACTTTCTTTTTGCCGCTACACTACTGGATTCGCTTGGATGACATCGATCTTTCGCTCCATCAAGATCACCTCTGGAATCGCCGGCGGCTCCACGCGCAGAGGCCTCGCTTCCTCCCCGGCGGCTCGAACCGCGGCCAACTCTTCGCGCAATTCCATGAGGAGCCGGCCCAGCCAATTCTGGCCCCGCAGCACATCATCCTCCTCCAGCACCGCGCCCCAGAAGCGATCCCGACGCGACCGCTCCACGATGGGCCGATCGCCCGACCAACGCAGCAATCCGCGAAAACGCCGATGCTGGACGAGCTTGATTCGCAGCACCCACCGCATGACATCAAGCTGAATCGACTCCCAATCGGGCCGACTCTGCTGGCGGCGCCCCTCCTTCTTCGCTTTCATCTTCGCTTGCATCGCATGAGGCGCGTCGAGGATTTCGCGCTGCCGACATGCCTGATAGAGTGCCTCGCTGGAGCCGATGCGCAACCCTGCGACTCGCAGAGGGAACTCGTTCGACATGTTCGACAATCCGCCCAATTCGTCCTTCACCTTGAACACCACCAGACATTCACAATACTGCCCATCAAACTCCCAATTCATTCAAACTCCAATCATGGAAAGAGGTAATGGCGACGCACCAAGGCTCACCGGCCGGATTTCCGGTCCGAGCGACGCCGAGTACCCCTTGTGGCGCCAAATCGGAAAACGTTAATTAACCGAACGAAAACATGACGCCGTATTTCACGACGTACCTGAGGGAGATCGGGGAACAGAAGTGCAGTGTTTTGATCGAAATCGCCGTGGGAACGGATCACTCCATTCCCACGGCAATGGGCTTACTCGCCGACTTCGGTGATGACGCCGGAGCCGACCGTCTTGCCACCCTCGCGGATGGCGAAGTGGCTGCCGACGTCGAGGGCGACCGGTTTGTCGAGACGGACGGTGACGCGGGCGTTGTCGCCCGGAATGACCAAGTCGTTCCGTGGCCAGGTTGATTTCGCCGGTGACGTTCGTGGTCCTGAAGAAGAACTGCGGCTTGTACCCGCCGAAGACCGGCGTGTGACGACCGCCTTCTTTATTCAAGACGTAAACCTCTGCGTCATTCACCCGCCAGTTGAGCGATCTCGGCGGAAATGTTGCGGCGGGCCGGTTCTTCCAGGTGGCTGAGGAAGTGGAAAATCCTCGGTCGGGTCAGGAACTTCGTCAGGACTTGCTGCCGTCCCGCACGATAGTCTTGCTCCAGCACCCAGACGTATTCTTGGCGAATCTGTTGGGCGTATTCCTGGTACACCGTTTCGCTCGCACCCAGAATGGCGAGGTCGGCGTCGAGAAGTACCTTGGCGTCAGGGTCGGCCCCGGCGTCATGCGTCTTCGTTGTCAGAATCAGGGACGCAACGACCGGCCCCTCTGAAATCGAGAGGTCGTGGCAGAATCGCTTGGAAAATTCGGCACTACGTTCCTCGTTGTCCGACGCCTTGCTGTCGTAGATCACGTCATGCAGCCAGACGGCGAGTTTGACGGCGCTCAAGTTTCGTGTCGAAGGTCCAAGACTCTCGACCGTATCCAGCACAGCATTGACGTGATCGAGCGTGTGGTAGAAGCGGCCCCGTTCGGAATAATGGTTGGAAAAATCGTCAAACGCACGACGAGCCTGGATCGGGTCCACGGCCCAGGCACGAAGAAGATCATTCCATTTCTGGAACATCACGTCATCCACGGTTCGTCCCCTGAACCGATTTTCGGGTTTGGTGTCCATTCCAATTCTACCCAAGAAAGGCGGTGGATCATGGACCATCAAGACTTCGACCAACAGCCATTTTTTCGAGACGATGAGCAAGCGCCGCAAGGGATTCCCGTCTGAGACGAAGGTGAAGCGTGGCGTGCGAATCGTCCACGGCAACAAGGAACTGGACGAAAAGCTCGGCAGGAACGACCTCTGTCCCTGTGGATCGGGAAAACCGTTCAAGAAATGCTGCCTCGACTCCGGCTCCTTTCGACGGAGCGAATCGGCATCACTACTTTTAGGGAATGACAGAACCTCGCCGCTCGGCTCCGAAAGCCGGGCGGTTTTTCGTTCTCAAGAACCCTCTGGAAGTAGCACGATCATGGATGCCACAGCGAACGCCAACACGTCAACCGAACTGCACCCGTGGGTCGTACTCACCCAAGCGTGCCTTGAAAGAGCGAAGCCGAACGGCGACGGCCTGATCCATTCCGCCAAGGTTCGGCGGCTGAACGTGTGCGTCGGTAAGGAGTCCATCCAGCGGGCCATGCACATCTGGGACCGCATCCTCAAGGCGGTCGAAGCAAGCAGATTCAAGATCAGAATGGAAAAAGAGTCTCCGTGCCGAACTATCGTTACTGTAGATGGCGAGGAACTGAGCATCGGAATCAAGGAGAAACTGGCTCGCAAAGAGCATGTACCTACCGCTGAAGAAATCGGTTTGGCAAAGAGATACACGCATCTCTTCCAACCTCCAAAATGGGATCTCCGACCGTCAGGAAACCTTGTCCTGACAATCGACCGAAAAAGCTGCGACGATAGAACGAGGAACGAACTCAAATGGACCGATAGCGAAAAGAAGCGCATCGAAGATCGCTTGACCTCATTCGGAGATGTCTTGAGTGATGTGGCAAAACACATCAAGGAGAGTCGAGCGAGGGCGGAAGAGTGGGAGAGGGAACGAGAAGAGGAACGACGCATTGAGCGTGAAGCTCGCCGTGTTCGCATCGAAGAGAAACGACGATTCAAGAAATTCACGAAGCAGCTTGCGGCATGGAGAATGGCTCGCTCGATGCGAGGTTTCATCCAGGCAGTTCGGGAGGAAGCAACTCGCCGACCAGAAGCAATCGAACCTGGAAGCGCACTCGATCAATGGATTCATTGGGCCGAGCGACATGCCGCTGCGATTGATCCTGTCGGTTCCGTACTGGCGGGAGCCGGTCGTGCGGGAAAAGAGGGGTAGAATGCCTCAATGAGAATTCTCTTCCTTCATGGCTGGCATTCGGTCCCTGGCGGCGTCAAACCGATCTACCTCAAGGACCACGGCCACGAAGTTCTCAATCCGGCTCTCGACGACGACGAATTCGCCCTGGCCGTCAATACTGCTCAGGCCGAGTTCGATCTCCACCAACCCCAGGTTGTCGTTGGATCGAGCCGGGGCGGGGCCGTCGCCATGAACATCAACAGCGGCGCTGCCAAGCTCGTGCTTCTTTGCCCTGCGTGGAAGAAGTTCGGGAAGGCCAAGACGGTGAAGCCCGGTACGGTGATCTTGCACAGCCGGGGAGATGACGTGGTTCCATTTGGCGACAGCGAAGAGTTAGCGAAGAACAGCGGGGCAACATTGATCGAGGTCGGCACGGATCATCGGCTGGCCGACCCGGAGCCTTTGGCGGCGATGTTGAAGGCGTGCGAAATACCCGAACGGACAAGGATCAAGAGTGAGGAATCAATGACGCAAAAAGCGAAATACGACCCACCGCAATCATCCACTGGCGATAACGTCCATACGCTCGTTCGTGCCGGTGTTGGCTCGTTGCCGGTGATCGGAGCAGCGGCGACCGAGTTGTTCCAGAAGTTAATCGTACCGCCGCTTGAGAAGCGTCGGCAAGAATGGATGGAGGCAGTCGCCCAAGGACTTCGAGATTTGGAAGAAAGGCAAAAGTGCGTGATCGACGACTTGGCCTCGAACGACGTGTTTATCGACACGGTGATGGCAGCTTCGCAGGCGGCGATTCGGAGCAGCCAACAAGAGAAACGGGAGGCGCTGAAAAATGCCGTACTCAATGCGGCCTTGCCCAGCCCGCCAGACGAATTACGGCAACAGATGTTTGTCAACCTGGTTGAGACGCTAACGGTGTGGCACTTGCGAATTCTTCGGCTCTTTGCGGACCCGGTTTGTTGGTTTCAAGAGCAACAAAGGCAACCGCCGCAACATCCGAACGGTTTGTCTGACCTTCTGACAGCGGCATACCCCGAACTTCAGAAGGAGCGAGGATTATACGATCAGATCGGAAAGGACTTGTTCAACCGAGGGCTTCTAGGCACTGAAGGATTTCACTCGATGATGACTGGCAGTGGTGTCTTTGCCCAACGAGCGACAGAACTTGGCGAACAGTTCCTGAAGTTTATCACGAAGCCGTGACCGAAAAAACGGAGGCCGCCATGATTCCCAAGCTGCCGATGATTTCCGACTTGATCTGTCGTGAGGTAAAGCCAGAAGATCGAAAACAGAAAATGGGCATCGTAACTGCTCTTTCCGAGCCGATTCGATGCCCGAGATGCGAAGCGGTCCCACGATTACCAATGCGAGGTTCTCAATTTTCTGTTTGAGAATAAGGAGTTAATCGGCGGCGAGACAGTCCTCCGATTCGAGAATCTCTTCTTAGATGGGGCGGTCCTTCTCAAGGACGGACGGCGGTTGGCGGTCGAAGTCAAGTTGCGGATGAACTGGACGAAGGCGTTGCAGGCGGTGTCGGAGCTTTGCCCATTCCTACGATTGCGATATTTGAATAAAGCGGCATTTTAGCATTGGGACAATTCTGTCGATATGCTTGGAGCCGCCATTCAAAATCGCTGCGTTTGCGAAATTGGCATTTCCCCACAGCTTCATTAAGTTCTCAAAAAACGGACGATCACGATTTGTGTTGGCAGAATCGTTGCCGTATTCTAATTCGATCTGCTCAATTGCTTTTTCCTCAGCGAGTTTCGCCAATGCGTGTTGCTCGGCAGAAGGAAGGGAGTTCCAGTCTGGGGATTTCGCTTTTGCCAATTCTTTGTAGAACTGGCTTTGAAGGTCTTCCATTTTGCTGCGATACTCTTCGTCTCTTTGTGCTGCAACCTCGTACAGCAATGGGTCTTCGACGCAGGCTACAGTATTGGACGGCCGAAGTAGTCGAACAGCTTGGCCGAAATAGCTTGGCCCCAAGTTATCGAGCACTCCTTTTTCGGTCCCGAACGACAGGAATGCTTTCGCTTTAAGCTCTTGCATTTGCTCATTGGTTTTGTCGGCGTAAACAAACGGGTACTCCTCTACCCCAACGCAAGCGATTATGTCTTGGTCAATGAGATTCAGGGCATTTTCTACATTTGGCCTAATGATACTCGGAATCCTGTGCGTTTCTTTGAACAAGAAAAGCAACTTATCCCCCTCTTTGCATTCCCGCTCTATCTTTCCGTGATAGCAAAAAGCCTTGCCAGGAAATCCGTAGTCTTTGAGATCAAACGTATTCATTTCGCACCTTGCTTTGGAGTTGTCGTCAGAAAAGGTCGGCTACCGGAGTCGTTCTAAGCCCGTCACAGTCTCACGAGCAGTCGGGGTTCAGACTCCACTCGGTCGGGGTTGGGCTGGTGGTTTGACTGCCCCGTGCGAGTCGGCGAACTCGGCTTCTGCGGCCAGCCAATGTTCGAGGTCACGACCATGTTGGCGTTTTTCTGCCACCCAGCGAAAATAGGCGTTTTCTGCAACCCACTTCCTTCGCACCGGTCCTTCAGGACAGTGCAGGGCGGGGATAGAAGGATGCCGCCATTCCGCCGAGTTTGGGTCGAACGCCTCGTCTTCGAGTAGCGGCGAACCCCGTTCGATCTCCTCAAAGTGACGACATCGTTGCTTCACATACTCGTGATTGAAAGCAACGCCGATGTAGGCAGCTCCGTGTTCTCGATGCACCGGATCGAAGACCACCCCGTTGGCGTCCAGCGTCCAAGCATGATGAATGGCATAGCCAAATGGTTCTGTGCCAAGGAAGCCTTGGTCGACCAAAGCAAATCCTTCGACATACGTCCAGTCGGCGTTCTGGCTTGCAATGTCCTGTGCCGTAGGGAAGCATGTCCCTTGCCGAGCCGGTTGAGCGTATTCTCGATGCACGGGTTGGAACACTACCCCGCTCTCGGCAATGAAGCGGCGGTTGCGAAGGTTCGTTGGCGACTTGGCGTTTTCTCTCTGCACAACGTCTCCATTTCGGAGATCGTCCAGATCGGAGCCGGTTTCCAAAAATCCTCGTAACACACTGGATTTGTCGTTTGACATATCGCCATCTCCGGTTGTTTTGTCGTCTCTCGCCATCAGATTACTCCCCGACTCCTGAACCGTTTGGCGTTACCCTCAGGTAACCCGATGCTTTTCTGTCGCAAGTCATGTCTTGCAGCCAGACGGCAAATCCGACATTCAAGTTGCAAGCCGACGAACCGGCAGTATCGACCGTTTCCCGCACAGAACTGTAGGTGATCGAGCGTGTGGCAATGCCTCCGCTCAGAATCGTGGCGTAAGACATCGTTGAACGCACGGCAAGCCAAAATCGGGTCCATCCTGGAGCATTTTAGCGAGTTTCCGACTATTGCATGGTTCTTACCAAGATCGTCACGAATCGCTGCTCACCATCGCAGCGAAAACCACCTGAGGTATTCCGAACAAGGGATCTTTCATCCCGAACGCCGACATCGGCGTTTCGTCGATCTCTGTGCTAACCTCCATTGGCGACAAGCCTCGCACTTCGAGGAAGAACGTCGCAATCCGAACCAACTCATTCATCGAGCCGGTGACGGAGCGATTGAGCGCTTTGGCGAATCGAACCGACGAAGTGGCGGGGACGACATGACGGCGGAATGCAACCTCTTGGCCGTCTGCGATCACGAACTCCCGCAAGTCGCTCAAGGCTCGGTCGGTGAACAGTCCGTCGTCAGTGATCCCTTTGGCGAGCATGAGCATCGAGTAGAGCGACTTCGTGTTCGTCACCAAGACGAATTGCACTCGACCGGCGACGAACAACGAGGCCGACCAGTCTGCAAACCGATTCTCGTCGAGAGGTAGCGCCTTCAAAGGACCGGCCTTGATCTTGGCGTTGAGCTTTTGCGTCAGGCGGAAGTTCATCGCACTTTTCTCGTGTTGAGCCGGATCATCGCCAGTTTCGCCGTCCTCGACATTTTCTTGATCGCAGCTTCCCGCTGCAACGCTGAACTCTGGTTTGGATGTGGTTCTTTATGGACCACCTTCACCGGCAAGCGACTGCGAGTGTATCTGGAGGCGGTCCCAGCGTTGTGTTGGCGAAGCCGTCGTTCGAGATCGGTCGTTATGCCGGTGTAGAGCGACCGATCCCGACAGCGCACAACGTAGACATACCAGCCATCGCCAGGAGTTCTTGCGGACTTTTTCTTCATTGCATAGGACATGA
>JBAXFO010000173.1:0-8209 GCA_037139885.1 Planctomycetota bacterium | reverse complement strand
TCGGTGACCCATTCGCGCTGCACGACGGCCACGGGATGGTCCGCCCAAAACGTCCCTTCATTCGGGTAGATGGCGACGATCGGCGCCGCCGTTTTCGCTTTGTTGGGCAAGTTGTACGATTCGATCACCATGTTTTCGTACAGGACGGCCGCGTTGAGATAGGTCATCGGGTTGGCGAACATGCGCTTGCCGAAGAACCCCGTCGACGAGCCGTAGTGGACGACCGATTTTTCGATGGCCTTCAAGTATTCGGCGACCTTGGGGTTCTTGACGTCGTCGGCGTCGATCTTGGTTTTGCCGGCGCCGGCGTAGACTTCCGCGAGAACGGAGATCAGACCGGAATTGCTGTATTCGGGATGCGTGTGGGCGAACTTGAACGGCCCCCATTGGCCTTTGCCGACGGCTTCCCAACCCTTGGGATCGCTGGCGAGTTTGTGGATGTCGGCCCAGCCGATTTGTTTGTCGGGCCAACCGAGCGCTTCCGCCATCGGCTTCCACATCGCGATGACCACGGGCGAAAAGACCAGGTTCTTGATCTTGCCGGTATCGACGAGATCCTTGCCGCCCGCGGCGCGGGCTTCGGCGTTGCCGAGTTCGAGATACGCCCCGGACGCAGGGCTGATGAGATGCGCCTTGCGGCGGCCTTTGAGCGCTTCATCCACCAATTCGCCGGAACCGACCGCAATTCCCTTCACGTGAATGGTCTTGCCCGATTTCGTCTTCGCGTTCCCGCCATTGAAAGTCTTGTTGGCCTCCGCCAGCCAGCTGTCTTTTTCGGAACCATAGGTAAAAAGCAGTTCCACAGTGGTAGCCGGGTCGGATTTGACGCCGACGGGCTCGCCTTTGACGCCGACCGCTCGCGAACAGCCCAGATTGGTCCCCAAGAAGGAAACCCCGATGGCCGCGACCAGACTGCATGCCAGACCCCCGAGATTTTGCAACGTTCCCCGCATGTCGATCTCCTTATTTGGAAAACCGCGATGTTCGCTCATCTCTGCAGAATTGTTCGAGCAGCTCGATGACTCCTTGCGTCATTCTGGCAAACTTACCGCAGAACGCTCGTGAAGAATTGAAGTGATCCGTTCGAAGGAAGGCTAAAAGGTGTCAGGACCCTTTTATAAAAAGGGTCCTGACACCTTTTCGGCTTGCTTGAGTTACTTCCGCCCGTATGTGACCAACGCCGTCCGTGAAGGCTTCAACAGCCGCATCCAATCCATCAGGTCCGCCGCCCGCGGCTTCCGAACCTGGGAAATCGCCGCGGAGAACTTGAGTACGCCAACGTCGGTTCGGGAGGTCGTGGCCCGCGCAGGCGATTCGTCGATTTTCAAACCGGCAACCGCACCGTGAACTTCGTCCCCTTGCCGACTTCGCTTTGCACGCGGATTTCGCCGCCGTGGGCTTCGATGATGCGTTTGGTCGTCGGCAAGCCGAGGCCGGAGCCGGCCGTCTTGGTCGAGAAGAAGGGTTCGAAGATCTTTTCCAGAGCGTCAGGCGGAATGCCTTTGCCCGTGTCGATGACGCTGAGATTCACGCTTGGGCCCGATTCCCGAACGGCTTGGAGCGTGATTTGGCCGCCGTCGGGCATCGCCTGTTCCGCATTGAGGAGCAGATTGAGCAGCGCCTGTTTGAAGGAATCGCGGTGCAGCGGCACGGGGGGCAGATCGGCCGGCAGATACGAACGAATATCGATGTTGGCGGCCTTGGCGGTCGGCTCGAAAAAATCGATCATCTCTTCCACGAGTTTGGCGAGATCGGTCGGCGTGCGTTCGACGTCTTTAATGCGGGCGAAACGCAAGAAGTCATTCGACAAAGCCGTGAGCCGTTCGCACTCGCGCTGCACCTTCTGCACGCGCGCCAGAGCACGCCGCTCCTTCTGCGTTTGCGGGTCTTGCAGATCCTCGGCCAAGAGCTGCACGTTCAGGCCCAACGTCCCGAGATGGTTTTTGATCTCGTGAATGAACCCCCCCGCCAATTCCGCCAACTCGACATACGATTTGTTCATAAAGGGCCCACCCTTCGGACGCCGTGCTGAGTTTTCCCGCGGCGATTTCACATCACGCGAAAAGTGCTGCGTCCCCTTCGAATTTCCGCAGTCTTTTCGTTCCCGCTATCTAGCCTTTTCGTCATAGTCGTGGAGAGGGCGAGCAATAAAGTACTCGGCGAACACACCCTCATTCTTGTTGTATGGATGATTTCTGTAAACAATCGAGACGTCGTCAGCGTTATTGACAAATTGCTTATCAGCCACCGCCGCGATATCAAACCATTTCCCGGTCGGCCCAAGGTATTGTAGTTCCCCCTTCTCAATCCGGGATCTTAGCCGGAAAAACCGCTCGCCCGATCCACGTGTTCGAATTATCAAGGTCACTGTTTCCGATGGGCCGTCATAAAAAAACGGCGACGGCAGCGCGACCTCAGAATTCTTGCCCTTTGATGATGACACCCGGTACGGAACCCAGAACCCGTGCAGCGAGTTCTTATCAATGTCCTGACACAACCCAGGCGAAAGATTGATTGCAAGCATCAATATAAGCGACATCGGTTTAGACATGACGTCCCCCATTAATCGGCCAATCGGAACTGCGGGAAATCTTCACTCATTATTGCGCTCGCTGTTGCCAGGAGCATTCAAAGGAGACGCAGCTCTTTTCGGCGTTAATTCCAGATTGTTGCCTTTGGAAATCGCGATCTAAGAGACTCGACGCCATGTCCTGTGACGCGAGTTTGTCGTATTCGGAGTTCTTCCAATTTCAGTCTTGGATTAATGTGCTCCAAACCAACATCAGTGACTTCCGTATTCGAGATATCAATATTGACCAACTTATCAAAAGGCGTGAAATACCGGCACGATTCATCCGCAAATTTTGTGCGACGGAACTTAACGCTCTTGAGACCGCGAGCACCTCTTAAATACTGCAATCCAGACCCGTCTATCGAAGTATGTTCCATTTCGAGCGACTCCAGGTCAGTCAGCGATTGTAGGTGACGAAGACCTCCATCGGTCACATGAGTGCCACTGAGGTTGAGCGACCTGAGTTTCTTCAAACTCGCAATATGGCGCATTCCGTCATCATTGATGCCCGTCGCAAAAATAAGTGATAGCTTCTCAAGATCATGAAGGCTCTCAACCGCGTGCAGATCGGAATTCATTATATTCGTTCGGCCAAGATTGATCGCGCGTAGGGTGCATAGTCTTTCGATGAAGCGCCAATCAGCCGACGCTGGCGAAATCCCGGCGACAATTAGATCCGCGAGTTGACTAAGATTGAAGATCGACTCGAAATCGGCTGGATTCAGGGGGACGTCGGCCAAGCTCAAAGCCCGCAGGCTTTTCAGTCTATCGAGCGATTTCACTGATCCAGGCGAAAGTTTCGAATGCGAAAGATCAAGCAATTCCAAGCTAATCGGCAACGATCCAAGATTCTTCACCTCAGTTCCGATTAATGCTAGACGCTTCAATCTCGGCAGGGGCTTGAACCATGATACGCCTTGATCCGAAATCGGCGCATAATAGATCCTCAGAGTTTCCAGTTCGGTTAAGGCGCCAAGGCTTTGAAGGCCCAAATCACTTACCCCCTTGGGCAAGCTCAAGTCCGTGAGAGACGTCAGGAGCGCCACGTACGATAGGCCCGCATCGGAAACTCGTGTCTCCCTAAGGTCAAGCGCCTTTAGCGAATCAAGGCCCACGAGCTTCTTGATGGTGGCATCGGTGGCCTTCGAGTACGCAAAATCGATTGCTTCGATTCGCAAATCTTTGGAGTATCTGATCACTCCTCCTGCCTTGTCGACAACATTCTCAACGGTGTTCATGTCATCACTTCCAAAAGCTTCCGTAGGAGCAACACCGAGTTGACTCGCAACGTGTGCCGGCCAACCTGAAAGGCGTCATTTTAGAATCAAATCTTTCGAATTGATATTGTAACTCACCAAAGCCGCCTTATCTCCCTCCATCTGGAAAGTGAATGTCTCCGTGCCAGCGCCCTGCTCGAAGGTCGTGCTCTGGTTTAGGACAACCGTGGTCGTGAAATTGATCGTGCGAACATTGAAGCCAGCATTTGACGTCTGAGTGACCTTGCCGAGCTTGCGCTGCATCACGCCAACAATTTCCAGAAAATCCTTCTCGGTAGTAGCGCCCCTGAGCTTGGAGTGACCAGTCGAGTAGATCTCTGCAAGCTTTCCGTCGTTGTAAAGCTGGTGGAACTCGGCGACGCTCTGCTCAGCGGCCCCCTTGCCCTTCAACATCCCGCCGCAGCCGGATGCGAAAAGTGCGATGCTCAGAACGAGGAATAGCGAGATAGTTTTCATTACAACTCCCAGCCAGCTAACGCAAAAGTTCACTCGCCGGGGCCGCTGCAACGACGAGGTGCCGCGCGAAAAAAAAATGCGGCCCCGGTCGTAGTGTAACGGATTGTTCGGCGTAACCCACTATCCGATAGTCACATTGGACTGTCTACAAGAAACGGTCCGCGTCTCGCATACCTTTTTTACGGTCCGAATTCTTGCCCGCGCTATTTGCGCCCATGGAAGGCATAGGGCGAATTGCGGTCCTGGGGCAGGTTCTCCACCTGTTGGTCTCGGTCGACTGCAACCAAAAGGTAAGGACCTGGCTTAACCAAGACAGTTGGCGGCATGTAAAACACAGCCACAACGTCCCGCGTAGGCTCCGTCGCCCGATGCACCGCGTAGAACACTCGCCAGTCCGGGTGTAGTTGCCGAACCGCTTGGAGCGCCGTCCGGCACGCCTGGCAGCGCACCCGATGCAAGGCCCGTGGTGCTATCAAGGCGGTGACCGTGGCGATGAGAAACAACAGTAGGTATCCCCACCACGCCATCCGCGCCGCCCCTTCCTTCAAATAGTGGGCAGAGAGAACCATACTTTCTTCGCCGAACTTGTTATTCAAGAGCCCGCGCGCCTCTTAGTCAGGCTACCGCGCCTGTTAGTTCGGCCTGGCGCGTTAGCACGGCGTCAGTACAGCAGTTCGCCGAGCCGTTGTCAAGAATCGAAAGGCCCAAAAAAGAAGGCGAGTTGGCCGAACTTCTTTTTCCCGCAACCGGGCGCTCGACGTAGCAAGGATGCTCGGCCAGCGCCCAAGCCCCCGCTCGGGAACACGGACATTGGCAATAAACCAGCCGCCGGCAATCCTGTCAAGGAGGCAACGGCCCCCCGTGCGATGCGTCATTTTGGAAGTCCCATTTTTGCGCTTGACCGATCGGGCCATTCGGCTAACGTGAAGGTCGCACCTCTCTTCTTCACGCGTTCTTCAAACGGTTCGGGCGTTTTACCCGGGTGTCGACATGTTGAAGACAAGTTTGCGGGTTCATTCCGAAGTCGCTCAGGCTCTGCGCAATGGCGATCCCATTGTCGCTCTGGAATCGACGCTGATCGCGCACGGCCTGCCCTGGCCGCTTAATTTAGAGACGGCACGGGCCGCCGAGGCGATCGTGCGCGAGGCAGGGGCGACGCCGGCGACCATCGCGATCGTCGCCGGTCGGCCGTGCGTCGGGCTCGACGGTGAGCAGCTGGAGTTTCTGGCCCGGTGCAAGGATGTCTTCAAAGCGAGTCGGCGCGACCTCGGCGTGGTCATCGCCCAGGGCCGGACGGCTTCCACCACCGTCGCCGCCACCATGATGCTCGCGCACCTCGCGGGCATTCGGCTCTTCGCCACCGGCGGCATCGGCGGCGCCCATCGCGACAACGCCAGCCATTCGTGGGATGTCTCCGCCGATCTGAGCGAGCTGGGTCGCACGCCGGTGGCCGTCGTCTGCGCGGGCGCCAAGAGCATTCTCGACATCCCGCGGACGCTGGAGATCCTCGAGACGCAGGGCGTGCCCGTCGTCGGTTATGGCACGGACGAGTTCCCCGCGTTTTACGTGCAGTCGAGCGGCGAACCGCTCACCGCCCGCGTCGACGATCCCGACCAAGCCGCGGAGATTCTGCAAGCTCACTGGGCTCTGGGCGGCGCGGGCGTCGTCCTCGCCCAACCCGTCGACAAACACTACGCCCTCCAACCCGACGACTTGATGGCCGCCCTCATCACCGCGGAAGGGCATGCCCATGGCAACAACGTTCGCGGCAAAGACCTCACTCCCTATCTCCTCGGCCAACTCGCCGACCTGACCGCTGGCCAAACCCTCAAGGCGAATCATGCGTTGGTGCTCGCCAACGCTCGCCTCGCAGCGCAAATCGCCCGCGCCTATGCAGGATTGCAAGAACCGATGTACCGGACGTGATGCGAACTTCAATCCTGAATCGTCGAACGCCGATAACCGAACGAGATCATGCGGGCGGGAATGTCCCGTAGAAACGGAATGCTGAGCAAGATCCGTGCGGGGAGCGGCAGCCGAAACGGCCGATCCTCATTGAGAGCGGTCTTGACGATCTGTTCCTGAATGACCCCTTGCAGACGTTGGATCATTTTCACCGAAGGCTCGCGGCGTTTTTGCACGGCCGCGAGTTGCTCGTTCGTGACGGCCCCAGCTTTCAACGGCGCGGCGAGCTGGTTGGCGGTTTCGATGGCGTCTTGAATGGCGTAGTTGATGCCGACGCCGCCCACGGGGGACATGACGTGGGCCGCGTCGCCGATCAGGAGAAGTCCCGGGCGATGCCAGGTGGCGACGTGGCTCGATTCGACGGCGAGCACCGTGATCTGCTTCCAATCTTGCAGCAGCGGCGCCCGATCCGCGATCCAGGGAACTTGCCGGGCGAGCGTCTGGCGAAACGCCTCGAGCCCGGCGGCTTTGACGTCCGCGAAGCGCCCCTTGGCGACCGCATAGCCGATTTGCCATTCTTCGCCGCGATCGAAGAGGAGGATGAGCAAGCCGCCGCCGACGTAGAAGTTGATCTGATCGTGCAGGTCGCCCGCGTTCCTGGGCAGTCGAAACCACAACACATCCATCGGCGGGGAGGTCTTGATCGGTTCCTCGCCGCACAGACTGCGGACCTTCGAGAACCGCCCATCGCCCGCCACCGTGAGCGGAGCGAGAATTTCATGCCAGGCTTCGTCGGCTCCGCGGTAACGCACGCCGCAGATCGTGCCTTTGTCTTCCACCAACCGCTGCACGTTGGCGCCAAGCTCCAGATGGAACGCGGGGTATTTGCTCGCTTCGGCGCAGAGAAAATCGAGGAACCGCGCCTGCGGCATGATCATGATATAGGGAAACTTCGACCTGAGCCGGCCGAACTCCGCCACGGTCGTCACCGTTCCCCCCGAGCAAAATTGCATGCGTTCGAGCTTGCTGTGCGGCAAGGCGAGCAACTTGTCGGCCAGACCGAGGCGATCGATCGCTTCGAGCGTCGAGGGGTGAATGGTGTCGCCGCGAAAGTCGCGATCGAAATCGTGATGGGCTTCGAGCAAAGTGACGGGCACGCCCTTACGCGCCAGCAACAAGCTCAACACCATGCCCGCCGGCCCGCCGCCGACAATGCAGCATGAGGTCGTTCGCGAATCCTTCAAGGCTTCGGATGTCGAGTCGTTCATGGCGATGCTCCCGGTTCCCTGTCGCGATCGATGTCGTTGAGAAATTCCTTCAGGTCTTTGTAGAACTCCGGCGTCACGCAATCGCCATGCGACGCTCCAACGACCCTGTGGAATCGATGCGCCCACGGTCAACCGCACTGCCCGCAGCCGCGCGCGATCATAGAATTGCCGCATGGAGTTCGGCTGTCAACCGCCAGGGAGGCGATCATGTCGGAGATCCCTACAAACGCTCTCAAACAAGCGTCCCCCGATCATCCCATTCACGAATTCATCGCACGGCGCTGGAGTCCGTATGCGTTCGCGGATCGAGCCGTCGCGAGCGCGGATCTGCGTGCTCTCTTCGAGGCGGCGCGTTGGGCGGCTTCGTCGTACAACGAGCAGCCGTGGAGCTACATCGTCGCCACGAAGGCCGAGACCGCCCTTTTCGAACGCGTGCTGTCGTGTCTCGTTGAAGCCAATCAGGCGTGGGCCAACGCGGCTCCCGTGCTCGGGCTCGGCTGCACGAATTTGAAGTTCGCCCTCAACGGCAAACCGAATGCGGCCGCCGTCCACGATCTGGGCCAGGCCAGCGCCTCGCTCACGTTCGAAGCGACGTCGCGCGGCCTTTACGTCCATCAGATGATCGGCATTCTTCCCGATAAGGCCCGCGTGGCGTTTCGCCTTCCCGAGGGAGTGGAAGCCGTCACGGCGCTCGCCATCGGGTATCTCGCCGATCCGAGCGTGCTGCCCGA
>JBAXFO010000172.1:0-8224 GCA_037139885.1 Planctomycetota bacterium | reverse complement strand
ATAGAGGGAACCGCGTTCAACGAACGCTCCGCCGCTTGCCTGCGCGGCAGCGCTCCCGGAACCGTGGCCGACGTCGCCGCTTTCTATCTTAAGGAGGTTTCCGACCTCGGCTGGAAGAAGCAAGATTCGCTCGACAGCCGCCCGATCGCCGATCACTTCGGAGCCGCGTTTTTCAAAGACGGCCACCAATTGAATCTGATGCTCAGCAAAGAGCCCAGCAAGGACGGAGCCGCGAAGACGCGCATCAATCTCCACTTTCATGGCAATCTGGATACGCGCGCTCTTCCCAAACCGAAGAACGCCCCGCACGCCATCGCCACGCAGCCGATGTCGTCGTACTTTTCCGAGCGCCAACCCAGCGACGAAGCCGCCTGGATTTCCAAGGCTCTGATCGACGCCGGCTGGCAGGAATTCGCGCTCTTCAACAGCGCCCGGCTCGCGACCAATTTGTCGCTCTCGTTCCGCAAGCGCGGCTATGTCCTCGATGTCTTCATCACCGCCGTGCCGCACCGGGAGAATTTCGCCAACGTGACCTATTCCGTCCGCACCCTGGCCCATGAACTCCCCGCGCCGCCCCATGCGAGCAACATCGAATTCGACGATCGCACCTGGAAGCTGCGCTGCGATGTCGCCGACTCGCTCCCCGCCGTCGCGGAGTTTTACAAATCCGCCTTCCCCGAGACCGGCTTCGCGGAGGTCACGGCTCGTACGCAACCTTCAACGCTCGTCTTCGCGAATCGCGCGGACGACGTCGTGATCGTCGAACTCCGCAAGAAAGACGAGCGGACGACACAAGTCAACATCGCCGGCGTCGCGGAACCGCCGCCGCCGCCAAAGAAGCCGCCGGAAGCGATCGCCGTCGCGCCCAAGAAGCCCGTTGAACCGATCGTGCCGCCGAAGACCGCTGTCGCCAAAACGCCGGTTGTCGAGAAGCTGCCCGTTGTCGATCCGCCGCCTCTCGTGCGTCCGCCGGTACAACCGCCGACAACCAAGCCGAGCGTCCCCGGTAAAGAGTTGTTCGCGGCTCAAGTGCCTCTGCCGAAAGACGCCAAGACAGTCGATCGCGACGCCGCCCGCGAGGAAATCACATTCCGCATGACGGGGAAAATCCCCGGCGTGGCGGCCACCCTCCGCGAACAGTTAACCGCAGCCGGTTGGCAGGAGCAAAAATCGGTCTCCGTCGTCGACTCCTCCGCCGGTTACCTCGACTTCCGCCAGGCCGACGCCTCCCTCCGTATCATCCTCGTCAACACCGGCCTGGGCGGCGGCACCCAGATCAGCATCTCCACGAAAGGCCTCACCTGGCCGAAAACGGGAACGTGAACGTTGTCGTGTGAGGGAGCGACATGGAAGATCAAGAAAAAGGCGCCGCCCCCCAAGACATTGCTGCTTGGATCGCGTGGTACGACGCTCTCGAACCCTTGAAAATGACCGCTGCCGAAGGGCTGACGCCGAGGCGTGGTTAAAACGATGCAGCGATCATGCCGCCGCGCGTAACGCGCAAGAGAGTCGTGGTTGCATATCGCGCCGCGAACCATTAGTTTGAAAAGATGTCGATCACCGAACTCTCACCACGGCGGATTTCGATGGCGCGTAGCCAAACGTCCTTATCGCGCCGCACGTTCCTTCGCGCCGCCGGCGTCACCCTCGGCTTGCCTTGGCTGGAGTCGTTGCAGCCAACGGGGCGAGCGGACGGCGCCGCGGCCGCGCCGCGCCGCATGGTGGCCATCGAAACGAACATGGGCATCTTGCCGCAGTTCTTTTTTCCCGAGCGGGCGGGCCGCGATTACGCGCTGACGCCCTATCTCGAAAAGCTGGCCGCCGTCCGCGAGAAAATGACTGTGTTTTCCGGCGTGAGCCATCCGGGCGTCACCGGGGCGCATGCGGCCGAGAAATGCTTCCTCACCGGCACGCCCCATCCCGAGCGCGGCGGCTTTCGCAATGGCATGTCGCTCGATCAGTTCGCCGCCGAGCGGATCGGTAACGCCACGCGGTATCCCTCGCTCGTTCTGGCCATGAGCAATGAAGGCAACCAGACACTGAGCTACACGCGCAGCGGCGCCCCCCTCTCGTCCGAACGGAAGCCGAATCGTCTTTTTCGGCGGCTGTTCATCCAGGGCCCGCAAGACGATGTCGCCGAGGCCGTTGAGGCTCTTCGGCAAAATCGCAGCATGCTCGATTTCGTCGCCGACCAGGCGCGCCGCCTGAACCGCATCGTCACTCCCGCCGACCGCCAACGGCTCGATCAATATTTCACGTCGGTCCGCGAACTGGAGCAACGCTTGCAAGCGGCCGAGGCATGGGAGCAGCGGCCCAAGCCGCGCGTCAACGTCCCGCCGCCGCAAGACAACGAAGACCCTCGTGAGTTCGTGCGTCGTACGCAGCTCATGTTCGACGTCATCAAGCTCGCTCTCGAAACCGACTCGACCCGTTTCGTGACGCTGTTCATCGACACCACCGTCATCCATAACATTACGCATCACGGCAATCGCCCGGAAGTTCTTGCCGACCTGCGCGCAAAGGAAGAGGGACAGTTCGAGGCGCTCGGGAATTTTTTGCGCAGCCTCGAGGGCGTCCGCGAAGGCGCCGCGACGCTGCTCGATCAGTCGATGGTTCTTTACGGCACTTGCATGGGCAGCGCGAATTCGCATTCGAACGTCAACCTCCCCGTCCTCCTCGCCGGCGGCGGTTTCCGCCATGGCCAGCATCTGGCGTTCGACACGAACAACAACTATCCCCTGACCAATCTCTTCGTCTCCATGCTGCAACGATTGGGCATCGAAGCGAACGAATTTTCCACGGGCCGTGCGACGATGCGCGGCCTGGAAATGATCTGACGGGTGAGCGGCGCGTCGGCAAATTTTCGCATTCGACGGACACCATCATGCATTGCTCCCGCTGGCTCGCCGTTCTCGGCATGCTGATACTTGCAGGAAGACTCCCCGCCCAGCCGGCCTTCTTCGCGAAACATTGCCATCAATGTCACGACGCCGAAACCAAAAAAGGCGGCCTCGACCTGACTTCGCTAAAACTCGAACCCTCGAAGGCGGAAAACTTCGCGCGCTGGGTGAAGATTCACGACCGCGTCGAAGCGGGCGAGATGCCCCCCAAGAAGGCGCCGCCGCGTGCGGAAACGGTCGCCGCCCTTCAGGGACTGCACGACACCCTGGTGAAAGCGGAACGCGCCCGCGACGCCGGCGAAGGCCGCACGCCGCTGCGCCGTCTCACGCGCGGCGAATTCGAAAACACCTTACGCGATCTTTTGCATCTGCCAGGCTTGCTCGTGCAGGGCGACCTTCCCGCCGATGGCTCCGCGCACGGCTTCGATAACAATGCCGACGCCCTCGACATTTCTCATGTCAACATGGCCCGATACATTGAGGCCGTCGATCGGGCGCTCGACATGGCCATCGCCACGCGCCCGCGCGCTCCGGTTCCCGTCAAGCAGCGTCTTTCGCTGGCCACGAGTTATATCGCGGGCGTTGTTCTCGCGCATGGCGACGCGGTCCTGCTCAAGAACAAGCAACCCGACCCCGACTTCCCTCCCGCCGGCGCTCAACAACATCTCGACCAGGGCGCTCACGAACGGATGGGGTCGTATCGCCGCGGCAGCACGTTCGGGCTGTTCCGCACGGAAGACGAATCGTTTTCGCCGGCGTTCACCGATTTCGTGGCCATCTACCCCGGACGCTATCGCGTGACGACATCGTTTTGGAGTTTCCAGTGGGACAAGGGGAAAGTCCTCCCCGCGCGCGGCACCGAAGCCGCGCGTCTCTCGATCGTGCAAGTCACCGGCGACGGTCGCGGCGGCGGCCATCCCAGCGTCGTACTCGGTTATTACGACGCGCCCTCGTTGCAAGAGAAAATCCACGACTTCACGACCTGGCTGAATCCCCGCGAAATGTTCGGCTTCAACGCCGCCTCGCTCGTCGCCGGATTTAACGGCGGCGGCAATCGAGCCATGGGCTTTACCGGTCCCGGAATCGCCTGCGATTATCTCGACATCGAAGGTCCCCTGCACGAGACTTGGCCGCCCCCAAGCCACAAGGCTCTGTTCGGCGATCTGCCCATCGTCGAACTTCGGCCCGGGCATCTCAAGGGCGTCGCGACTCCCCGGCGGCGCGTCGAGAGGCAGGAAATCGGCATGGCGCGCAACCGCCCCGATCCCATCCCCGGCATCTGGACCGTCGCCAGCGAACAACCTCTCGTCGATGCCGATCGTCTTCTGGCCCAATTTCTGCCTCGCGCATTTCGCAGGCCGGTGGACGCCGCCGTTCGCAAACAGTATGTCGAGCGCGTCGGCGAACGCTTGCAGGCAGGCGATTGCTTCGAAACCGCGATGCGCGCGGCCTATCGCGCCGCCCTGATTTCGCCCGACTTCCTTTACCGCCTCGAACCCGCCGGCAAACTCGACGATCACGCTTTGGCCTGCCGGCTGTCTTACTTCCTCGGGAACTCCATGCCCGACGGCAAACTCACGCAACTCGCCGACGCCGGCAAGCTTCGCGGCGCTCTTCGCGAACAAACCGAACGCCTTCTCGCCGACACGAAGTCGCAGCGTTTCATCGACGATTTTCTCGGTCAATGGCTCAAGCTGCGGCAGATCGCCGCCACCGATCCCGATCGCAAACTCTATCCGGAAGTTAACCTGTATCTGCAAGATTCGAGCGTCGCCGAAACCCGGGCGTACTTTCGCGAGCTGCTCGATAAAGACCTCGACGCCCGCTCGTTCGTGCAATCCGATTTCGCGATGCTCAACGAGAAATTGGCCGTACACTACGGCATCCCCGGCGTGAGCGGCACGCAGATCCGCCGCGTGCCCTTAGCCGCCGATTCGCTCCGCGGCCCTTTCCTGACGCAGGCCTCGATTCTGCGCCTCACCGCCAACGGCACCACGACATCCCCCGTGCCGCGCGGCGCATTCGTCTTGGCCCGGCTTCTGGGGCAGCCTCCCGAACCGCCCCCCGCCAATGTCGCCGCCATCGAGCCCGACGTGCGCGGCACGAAAACGATTCGGGAACAACTCGAAAAACACCGCGACCATGTCGCCTGCTCCGGCTGCCACGCCAAAATCGATCCGCCTGGTTTCGCCCTCGAATCGTTCGATGTCATCGGCGGCTTCCGCACTCGTTACCGCTCCATCGGCGCCGGCGATCCCGCTCCCCGCGGTTCGATCGATCCCATGATCGGCATCGCCTTCAAACTCGGCCCGCCCGTCGACCCCAGTGGCATCACTCCCGAAGGACAACCATTTACGGACATGGCCGCGTATCAGAAGCTCCTCGCGGGGCGCCCCGACCGTCTCGCCAAAAACATCGCCCAACAGTTGGCCGTCTATGCGACCGGGCGACCGATCTCCTTCGCCGACCGCGACGAAATCGCCGCCATCGTCGAACGCTCGGGACAACGCGGCGGCGGCTTGCGGACATTGCTCCACGAACTGATTCAGAGCCCTCTCTTCCAAACGCGGTGAAATCGTATGCCCTTCCAAGCGTCGAGATGCGCGAGTCTTGTTCTCTGCGGTTGGGTGATGATCGCCGCACCATCGTCCGCCCGCGCCGAGAGCTTCAAGCACCAGATCACCGGCCTTTTCGCCCCCGATCGCGAAGCCGACCTGCGCGAGGCGCTGCGCGACATCCCGACCATTAAAATCGTCCGCATCGATTTCGCGACCGCCGAAGGGACATTCGAGTACGACCCCAAGCAAGCGTTCCCGGGCGCCAAGCCCCAGCAGATCCTCGAACACTTCGACAGCCTGGTCAAGAACGCGACGCACCACACCTTCGGCATCAAGCCCCTTTCGCAGACGCCTCCAGAAAAATTAACGCCGATCGAAATCGCCGTCGTCGGCCTCGATTGCAAAGCCTGCAGCCTCGCCGCCTATGAGGCGATTTTCAAGATCGACGGCGTCGAACGCGCCACCGCCAGCTTCCGCGAAGGCCGGGTCACCGCCCTGATCGACCCTACCCGCACCGACCGCGTCGCCCTCGAAACCGCTCTCGTGAATCGCGGCGTGACGCTGAAGAAGTCGCCGAATCTCAAGAAGTGACATGTCGCCCGGCCCGATCCCGCGATTATTCCTTTGGAATCGCGATCAGCGCTTGCTCGGCGAATTGGCGGACCTCGGCGCCGACCAAGGCGTTGAAGTCCTCGTAACCCCCTTCCGTTCGCCTCACTTTGATTTTCCCGACCAAATCGCTAAAACCATCTTCTGACTTTCGCCGAACATTCTGGAAATTCGATCATGATCATTGTCCTGCGGGCCAACGCCACTCAACCGGAAATCGACCACGTTCTCGAGCGCATCAAGGACTTGGGGCTCAAGGCCCACCTGAGCCAGGGGGAGCATCGCACCATCATCGGCGTCATCGGCGATGAGGGGAAGCTGCAAATGCAGCCGTTGCAAGCCATTCCGGGGGTCGAACAGGTATTGCCCATCATGAAGCCGTTCAAGTTGGCGAGTCGCGAGTTCAACAAGAAAGACACGATCGTCCAGATCGGCAAGGTCAAGATCGGCGGCGGGCATTTGGCCATGATCGCCGGGCCCTGCGCCATCGAGGGTCGCGAGATTCTCGACGAGATCGCCGCTTCGGTAAAGAAGGCGGGGGCCAACATTCTGCGCGGCGGAGCGTTCAAGCCGCGGACGAGTCCCTATAGCTTTCAGGGCATGGGCGAAGAGGGCTTGCGCATCCTGCGCGAGGTCGGCGATAAGTACGACATGCCGGTCGTCACCGAAGTCATGGATCCCCGGCAGATTCCGCTCGTCGAGAAATATACCGATATGTTTCAGCTCGGCGCGCGGAACATGCAGAATTTCGATCTGCTCAAAGAGATCGGCCAGACGCGGAAGGCCGTCCTTCTCAAACGCGGCATGAGCGCCACGGTGAAGGACATGTTGATGTCGGCCGAGTACATCCTGTCCGAGGGGAATCAAAACGTCGTTTTCTGCGAACGGGGCGTCCGCTCGTTCGAAGATTCGACGCGCAACATGCTCGACATGAGCGCCGTGCCGAACGTGAAGGGACTGAGCCATTTGCCGATCATCGTCGACCCCAGCCATGCGACGGGAAGGCCCGATTTGATACCGGCGATGGCGTGTGCGTCGGTCGCGGCGGGGGCGGATGGCGTGCATATCGAAGTGCATAGCTGCCCGGAAAAGGCCATGTCCGATGGTCCGCAGGCGCTGCTGCCGCCGCAATACGCGACGCTGATGGTGCGGATCCGGGCTCTCGCGAATGTCATGGAAAAGACTTACTAATAGTAAAATAGGTTGTTCTTGAAATGGTCGCGCGGTTACCGCGGCCCCTGTTCTTCGAGGTTCCGATGCGTCAAAAGTTCATTGCCGGCAACTGGAAGATGTTCACCAACGCCGCCTCCGCGACGGCTCTCGTGAAGGGCGTCGTCGCTGGCCTCGCCGGGTCGACGAAGGTGCGCGTCGCCGTGTGCCCGCCGTATCCGTATCTGTCGCTCGTCGCCGGCCTCGTCAAGGGGACGCCGGTCGCTCTCGGCGCTCAGAATTCCGCCGAAAAGGTGGAGGGAGCTTTCACGGGCGAAGTGAGCCCGCGCATGCTCGCCGATGTCGGATGCCAGTACGTCATTCTGGGCCACAGCGAACGCCGGCAATATTGCAAGGAAGACGACGCCCTCATCAACCGCAAGCTGCACCTCGCCCTGGCCGAAGGCGTCCAGGTGATTCTCTGCATCGGCGAAACTCTCGACGAACGCAAGGCCGAGAAGACCGAAGCCGTGCTCGACGCCCAACTGACGGGAACGCTGGCGAACGTCACTCCCGAACTGCTCGCGAAGATCGTCGTCGCTTACGAACCGGTGTGGGCGATCGGCACCGGCCTCAACGCGACGCCCCAACAAGCCCAAGACGCCCACGCGTTCATTCGCAAACGCGTAGGCCAACTCGTCAGCGCTGACGCCGCCAGCAAGCTCATCATCCAATACGGGGGCAGCGTCAAACCCGACAACGCCGCCACGCTCCTCGGACAACCCGACGTCGACGGCGCCCTCGTCGGCGGGGCGAGTTTGAAGCCCGCCGATTTCCTCGCCATCATCCATGCGGGACAGTGAATCGAACATCAGGGATTCGCGTCGATTCGCGGCTCGAGCCAGACTGCGGTCGCATCAAGGGATGAGGACGAGGCATTCTTGCCGCGAAGAATTGACTTCAAAAAGATCGTTCCAAAATCGTTTGCGCCGCAAACCGATAGAGAAC
>JBAXFO010000171.1:0-8238 GCA_037139885.1 Planctomycetota bacterium | reverse complement strand
CCGCAGGAACTCAAGAACGGTTTGCGGCGAATCTCGTCCTTTTTGCGGCGGCCGGGGTCATTGAGGGAGCGGTGACGCGGCGTCTGCGAGCGAACGGCTTGGCGGATCGGGCGTGTTAGCGAGCGTTCTCCAATCCCCTTGGCTTCTTCATCGAAATCGAATATTCGTCGCTGGCAGGGCGGGTTAGCATGCCCTCGCGAGACCGAAACCGCCCCTTTGCGGAGTTTGAAATGCGCGTGCTTGCCGTGACGTTGGGAGTCTTTGCGATGCTTCAATCCCTCCCTGCCGACGAAACCTATCCCCCCTACCGCAAGCCGACGCTCATTGCTCATCGTGGAGCGTCCGGCAAGGCCCCCGAGCACACGCTTGAGGCTTATCGCCTGGCGTTGACGTTTGGAGCCGACTTCGTCGAGCCGGATCTGCAAATGACCAAGGACGGCATCCTCGTCTGTCTGCACGACACCACGCTCGAACGCACCACCAACGTCGCGAAGATCTTTCCCGACCGCGCCAAGTTGATCAAGAATCGTTCGACCTGGCCCGTCGCGGACTTCACCCTGGCCGAGATCCAGAAACTCGATGCCGGCTCGTGGAAGGGGGCCGAGTTCGCCGGCGCGCGGGTGCCGACGTTTCAGCAAATGATCGATGTCGTGAAAGGCAAGGCGGGGATTTGTCCCGAAACCAAAGCGCCGGCGCTGTACGGCAAACTCGGTTTGAACATGGAGAAGACTCTGATGGACACGCTCCGCGCCAACGGCCTCGACAAGCCCGGCGCCGACGCGAAAACGCCCGTGGCGATCCAGTCCTTCAGCCCCGAAAGCCTGAAGACCTTGCGTGGCGCCGAGGGTTGCAAATTGCCGCTCATTCTGGTGTTCGATTCCGAAGCCAAGGTTCCCGGCCTCAAGGAGATCAAAACGTTCGCGGACGGCGTCGGCCCCAGCAAGGCGGCGGTTTTGGCTCGCCCGGGGTTAGTCGCCGACGCCCACGCCCTGGGGATGAGCGTGACGGTATGGACGTTTCGGGCGGGACAGTCGGGCAAGTTTGCGAACGTGCGCGAGGAGATGCGAGACTACCTTCATAAGCTGAAAATTGATGCGCTATTCACAGACAATCCCGAGGAATTCCCCCGCGACTGAGGCCGTGGGAGGAAGCTGGATCCGCGATGATATTTAGAGAAAAGCACGTGGCGCCAAGGATCGCGTCGAGCGATCATCTGACCACTAAGTGTACAAACGCTCGAAAATACTTGCGACATTTTGCGGGTCCGCACGAGGGTGAGAACGCCACCAGCTGAAGCCGACGCCCTTCGCAAACTGTGGATCTCAGACACTTTAAGCGCAATGTCGACCCAGTTTATCGCATTAAGAAACGGTAAGATTTGAGTGTTTTGGGCCTTGCCAGCGTCCAGGCTACGGTCGTTTGGCGTTGATGAGAAACAAGTTAGGTGCAGTAGGGTCACGGGCCGAAATATCATGCTTGACATTCAGCTGAGCAAAGACTAAGTTTTGACCCATCAGGTTGTGAACTGTTTCACAAATGGAAATGGTTCGCAGGAACGATCCCCGAGTTCAAGGCGCATCGGTTCACGATGCGATCGAACGTGGCTTCGCGCAAGCGACTTTTTGGAGTGGAATCGCCGGTCGGCCCTTTGCGGGGCTCACCCGATTCTGGGAAGGCAGGCCTTGGCGCTGTCTTCAAGCCACGGTCGAGTTAAGCAGCTTCTTTCGAACATCGAGCGATTCCAGGGAGCAGGTTCCGCAAGGTTGCGGCATCGTCGCGCAGGGATGCGCATTGTCGCTCGATTTGAAGGAGTCTCCAGGTTTGGGACGGCGTCTACCCGGGAGCATGGATGCTCCGCTCGCAGGCACAGGAAACGTGCAAGGGTCGGAAGAGCGATTCTTCAGAGACGTCGATCCAATCTGGTTGTTGCGCGGAGACGGCCCCGCCAAGGATGGCGTCAGGCCGCACCCTCAAGGACGAGGACTTCGCGGGTCAAGGCAGGACGCCAGCGACCGAAACGCGGCCCGGCTCGGCAAGGATTGCCGAGCCGGGCCGTTTTTTTTTTCGCCCCATTGAGGCGTTTTCGCAGCAGTCCTTCATTCGCCAAGAGTAAGCGCTCAGGCTCCCAAACGCGCTCCAAGTTTCGCCTGTGCGGCTCCTTCAAGGAGTCGAATTCTGTGCATTTTGCTGAAAATGAGTGTTTCTTCGTCAATCCGGGCTGGAACGGTTGGGCTCGGAATGCCGTTTGCCATGTTCTCCTGGCGGTTGTCACCGTTGGCGCAAAACTCATTCTCTTCAGGAGATTCATCATGGCGAACAATTTGAAACACAAGCTGGCGGATGCTGGCTCCGCAGTGGCCGAAACGGCCAAAAACGTCGGTCATCATATCGTCGAAGGGGCGGAAAAGGCGGCGGACTTCGTCAAAGAAAAGGTCGGTATGGGGCCGGCGGAAGGTTCGAATGCGGGCTATGCCGGCATCAAGGAAAAAATGTCGGTCGTCGCCTCGTGCGGCAAGACGGTCGGCGTCGTCGATCGTGTCGAGGGGGGCACGATCAAACTGACGAAGAAAGACAGCCCCGACGGCCAACACCACTTCATTCCGGCGAATTGGGTCGACCATGTGGATCGTCATGTCCACCTGACCAAAAATTCCGTCGAGACCGAACAAGGCTGGAAAAGCGACGCCTCCGCCTGCGGGTGCGGCATGTAGATTTCTGTCGTTTCGTTCGGAAGAAGGCAAGTCATCGCGACTTGCCTTCTTCTTTTGGCGCCCCGTCTCACGTCTTGTTTGCCCGCAAGACGCACAGGGTGTGATAAAGCTTGGCGAGGTGATGCCAGGCGGACGATTCGGGGAGCTGCGTCATGACGGCTTCGAAATCGGGTTTGGCGACGGAGCCGCGACCGGAAAAAAGATTCGCCATGGCGAGATTGAAACGCACGGGCACGGAGGGCGTCTGCGTCCGCCACAAGGCGATCGCCGCTTCCGTTTTCCCTTGATGCCAAAGCAGGGCGGCGCGTTCATTTTCCCAGGCGGGCTGCCATTGCGGAGGAATCGTGAATTCAGCGACCGCGTTGGCTTGCTCGAAGTTCCGCGTGAGACGATAGGCCGCCAGAGCCAAAATCGAATCGGGAAAGCCGGTCGCTTCGTCGGCCCACTTGGCCAATGGTCCGACGTTCATGGGAGGCGTGACGCGCGGCCGCAGTTGGCTGAGATCTTCGTGCTGCAGAAGTTTGTGAAAGTCGCGCACGAGCTGCGGATAATTGCCGACGCAAAGGGCGATGGCGACTTGCGGCTCCATTTGAGCCACCAAGTGAGCCCACCCTGCGGGAGCTTTAAACGCCTTGGTCGAAATATGCAGGTAGGAAAGGGCCGTTAACGACTCTTCCCAGGCGAGCTTGGCGTCGATGGGATGCACCGGGCCGGTTTCGTAAGGGGTCACTTCCGCCCCCTCTCCAAGCCCAAATCCCAAGCTCGCCGCCTCGGCCTGACGCCGCACGTATCCGGCCATCAGAGCTTCCAAGGTTGGCTGCACAGATGTTTCCGTTTTCATGATGATCTCCCCTTCGGCTCAATTCCCCCTGCTCCTCGGCAGGGAAACGCGGCGCGTGCCAGCGCTTGCGCGGGCAAGACGAATTTTCTCGCAGAATTTCCAAGCGCATGCATTCTATCGCGATTTCTGCAGGCAATGAGCTGCCGTCGGGCGATTTCGATGCGGATCAAGGCGGCTCTGCGCCCCACGAACCGCAGGAACGACGCGTCTTGACCCCGTTCCGAAGTCCGTGCTAAAAGATGGATCGGCGCGGAGTCGGTGCGCGCGTTCCCAGGGACGGGGCCGGTCATGATCAAACAGAAGAGCCAGATTCTCGGACTGTGGTTTGTCGTCTGGGATCTGGCGTGGACGGCGTCCTCGTGGATCGGGGCCTATTTTTTGCGCTTCGATATCGAGATCGTTCCCGTCACCAAGACGACCCCCGATTTCCGCCAGTGCGCCGACCATATTCCCATGGTGTTAATCCTGGCGGCCGTGGCGTATCGTTACACCGGCCAATACGTCATTCATCGTTTTCGTCGGCTGCGCGAAGAGTTCGTCGCGGTCATCAAAGGGACGGCCCTGATGGGGCTGTTCGTCATCGCGGCCACATTCACGTTTCAAGATCGGTATGAATCGCGCCTGAACATGCTCCTGTTCATGGGGCTCACGGGCGTCTCCGTTTTCACCTGGCGGCGGCTGAGTTGGTTTGCCGTGCGCTGGCTGCGGCGCCGAGGTTTCAATCAAACGCACGCCATCATCGTCGGCACCGGCCGCGTCGCCCGCACCACCGCCCGCGCCCTGCGGCAAGCGAGTTGGATGGGCATCAAAACGATCGGCTTCGTCGAAGATCAACCGAACCGCTGGGCGAGCGATCTCGACGTTTTGGGCCGGGCGACCGATCTGCCGGAGCTGATTCAAAAATATAACGTCTCGCACGTGTTCATTTCCTTGCCGATGAATCGCTATCACGATGCCCGCAAAGTCTTCGACATTCTCTCGCAAATCGTCGTCGAAGTGCGTCTGATCGCCGATGTGCCCGAATTGGCCAGCCTGTCGCTCACCACCGGCAACCTCGATGGCCTGCCGATGATTGGCCTGCGCGAAAGCCCGCACTTTGGGTTCAACGTTGTCGTCAAGCGGGCGATGGATGTCGCCCTGTCGGCGATCGCGATTTTGATTCTGTCGCCGCTGTTGGCGTTGTTGGCGGCGCTCGTCAAATTCACGAGTCCGGGTCCGGTGTTCTATCGGCAAGAGCGTTGCGGCTTGAACGGTCAACCGTTTCCCATGCTCAAATTTCGCAGCATGCGGACCGACGCCGAGACGCAGACCGGCGCCGTCTGGGCGATCAAGGACGACCCGCGCCGCACCCGTTTTGGCACGTTTTTACGCAGCACCAGCCTGGATGAATTGCCGCAACTGTTCAACGTGTTGATGGGCGACATGAGCCTCGTCGGCCCGCGTCCCGAACGCCCCGTGTTCATCAGCAAGTTCAGCAAGACGATTCCCAACTACATGGCTCGCCACGCGGTCAAAGCGGGCATCACGGGCTGGGCTCAAGTCCACGGCTGGCGCGGCAACACATCGCTCCGCAAACGCGTCCAGTACGACCTCTACTACATCACCCACTGGACCCCCTGGCTCGACCTCCGCATCATGTGGCTCACTCTCTGGCGCGGACTGGTCAACCGCAACGCGTATTGATGGAGGGAGTTGAGCGGCGAGAAAGACATTTATGGGGCGGACAATAAATTCCGCTGGCGATTTGCTTTAAGCCGAATTGCGATGTACCCTTTGCTAAGCGAAACGAAGATGCCGGTTTTAACGGTTCTTCGGAGGCAAGTCATCGCATCTTGCCTGGATCCAAACGCCTTTCACTCTCGAAAGGGCAAACTCGTCGAAAGACGAGGACGCAAAGCCATGGGCCTTATGCCGCTGGGCCGAATGCCGCAAGGCATTCGACGGCATATGGCTGCCAGGCTACCGAAGGGGTGGACCGAGGCGAAGAGCCCGTCCGTCCCCAGGCGACGCCCCCCAAGACACGAATGTGCGGCGCCTGCCCGGATCCAGGGACATGAAAATGTTATGCGGCGGCTTGCCTTCGCTTTTTCTCGAACTCCGCCTTCTCCCGGGCGCGTTTCACGCCCATCCCAAATAATTCTTCAAATCCTCCAGTCCGCCGCGCAAGGCGTCGTCGGCCGAGGCGTAAATGCCTTTGCTGAGCACCGGCTGCCCGTTGTTGGTTTCCCGCACATCGCAGCTGTGCTTGCCCGAAGCGGGCGCCGTCACCAGGTCGTACAGCGGTTTGCCAGCAATGATGACGTACCACGTCTTCTTGTCGCTTCCCAATTTCAACTCGCCGCCATGCGAACGCAGCCAATCTGGCGTATTCATTCGGTAACCCTGTGTTTTCAAGCCCTGGGATGAGGTATCCGACCCAGGGATCGAGCCTGCTTCACCTTGCCGATTATCTGCCTCCCCGCCGCTAACGACAAGCCCAGACCCATTTCGCATTTCCTTGGGCCGGTTCGTTCATAGAATCTCCTTTTCACGAGACCGTTTTCCATGAACGACGCACCCCTGCGAATCGGCTTTCTCGGTACCGGCAAGATGGCCACCGCCCTCGCCAAGGGCTGGCTCAAATCCGGGCTCGTGGCCGCGGACCAACTCTCGGGCAGCGATCCCGCTCCCGCGGCCCGAACCGCCTTCGCTCAACAAACCGGCGGCTTCGTCAGCGAGAAGAATCGCGATGTCGTTCTGCGGGCCGATGCCCTCATCCTGGCGGTGAAGCCACAAACGATGACCGGCCTCATGACCGAAATCGCACGCGGACTCGGCGACCAATTGATCATCTCGATCGTCGCGGGCGTTTCGCTCACGCAATTGCAAAGCGGCCTCGGGGCGACACGACGTATCGTGCGCGTGATGCCCAATACGCCCGCCCTGGTTGGCTCAAGCGCGTCGGCGTTCAGCGGCGGTGTGAGCGCCACGCCGGCGGATCTTCAAGTCGTCGAGCGGCTTTTGAGCAGCGTTGGCCGGGCGATCGAGACGCCAGAGAGATTGCTCGACGCCGTCACCGGCTTATCGGGCAGTGGGCCGGCGTATGCGTTCACGATGATCGAAGCTCTGAGCGATGGCGGCGTTCGCATGGGCTTGCCCCGCGATGTCGCGACGATGTTGGCCGCCCAGACGCTGCTCGGAGCCGCCCAGATGGTTCTGGAGACGGGCCTGCATCCGGGTGTTTTGAAAGATCAAGTCGCCAGCCCCGGCGGCACCACGATCGCCGGGCTGCATGCTCTCGAACGGGGCGGCCTGCGCGCCGCCTTGATGAACGCCGTCGAAGCCGCCACCCTGCGCGCCGCCGAACTCGGCGCCGCGACCAAAGCCGTTTAACGGGAATTCGCACATGTCAACGCCCACGGAACGCATCCTCATATTCGATTTCGGCTCGCAGTACGGCCAACTCATCGCCCGCCGGGTGCGCGAGCAAAACGTCTTCTGCCAGATCGTCCGCCACGATCTGACCGCCGAACGCGTGAAGGCGCTCAACCCCAGCGGCATCATCTTTTCAGGAGGCCCGGCGAGCGTTTACGAACCCAAGGCGCCGAAGTGCGACCCGAAGATTTTCGACCTGGGCATTCCCGTACTCGGTATTTGCTACGGAATGCAACTCGCCTGCCAGGCCCTCGGCGCCGCGGTCAAGCCGGCCAAGAGCCGCGAATATGGCCGGGCCGAAATGAAGGTGACCGACTCCCAGGGCCTGCTCGCGGGGCTGCCCGAAGAAGCGATCGTCTGGATGAGCCACGGCGATCAAGTCGAAACGGTCAACGGCGACTTCGTCTCGCTCGCTTCCACGGCCACCTGTCCCGTCGCCGCCGTGCGCCACAAAAGCCGGCCGATCTATGGCCTTCAGTTTCATCCCGAAGTGAGCCACACCCCCGACGGCAGCCAGGTGCTCCACAATTTCCTTTACGGCATCTGCGGCTGTGCGGGCACATGGAAGCTTTCTTCGTTCATCGACCAGACCGTGGCCGGGCTCCGCGAACGCATCGGCGATCATCGCGTCATCTGCGGGCTTTCGGGCGGGGTCGATTCGTCGGTGTGCGCCGCGTTGCTCGTGAAGGCGATCGGCACGCAAGTCGCATGCATCTTCGTCGATAACGGCATGCTCCGCCGCAATGAAGTCGAAGTCGTGCGCGCGACATTCCGCGACCACTTCAAGGCCGACCTCCGCGTCGCCAGCGCCGAGGATCAGTTTCTCAAAGCGCTCGCCGGCGTCACCGATCCGCAAGACAAACGCAAGATCATCGGTCATGTTTTCATCGATGTCTTTAAGCAAGAAGCCTTGGCCATCAAAGGGGCGAAATTCCTGGCCCAGGGAACGCTTTATCCCGACGTCATCGAATCCGGCGCCGCTGCCGACGGCCCCGCCGCCACCATCAAAACCCACCACAACGTCGGCGGCCTGCCGAAAGAACTCGGCTTCGATCTCGTCGAACCGCTCAAGGATCTTTTCAAAGACGAAGTCCGCCGCCTCGGCCTGGAGCTCGGCTTGCCGGAAAACATCGTCTGGCGGCACCCCTTCCCCGGACCCGGTCTCGCCGTGCGCTGCCTCGGGGAAATCACCCGAGAGCGGCTCGACGTCCTCCGCCATGCCGACGTGATCTTGCTCGAAGAATTGAAAGAGAGCGGCTGGTATCGCCGCAC
>JBAXFO010000170.1:0-8290 GCA_037139885.1 Planctomycetota bacterium | reverse complement strand
CTCGGCGGCGGGGAGCAGCGGCAGCGCCTCCGGAATGTGCAGCGGGATCGCCTCTTCGGCCGGCAACGCTTCGGCGACGGGCAAGGTCTCCGCATATTGAATCGACGCCGTCGGCAACGATTCGGCGACCGGCCAGGCTTCCGCATGCGGCAACGTCACCCCGATGCGCGGATCGTCGTCGAGATTCAGCACCGGGATCGTCTCAGCGCGCTGAGCGACCGCTTCATTGGCCGACGGGAAGAGGGAGGCATGTTCGTCAACCGCCGCCCGCGGCAGCGGCTCGGGCGCGGGCGTGCTGGGCACGGAACTCAGATCGGACTTGCACTGTTCGCAGAACAGAGCGCCATCTTCGTTTTCGAATCCGCAGAAGGGACATTTCACCATGACGCCATCAACCTCCGAATTGGTTCAAGCCTGCTCACGATCGATCCACATTAATTCACCGGCATCTCATCCGCGAGACGCGCCGAGTCTTCCATCGCCAGCTGAGTCTTTTTCGACACCCGGCCGCCGACGTTCAATTCTTGCAAAACCTGCCGGGCGAGCATCGTCTTCTTCGCCGCCCGCGGGCCCATCAAGGCGCCCTTACGTTCGATTTCCTGAGCGACGCGCTGCACCTCGGTTTGATCGCTGAGCGCGATCGCTTTTTGCAGATTGTTGTTGAGCTCGAAGATCTGGACTTCGTCGATATGCCGGGCGACCTCGGCGTTGATGTAGCCGTGGCCCGCGGCCGTGTAGGTCATCTCCAGCGGGATCATGCCGCTGCTTTCGCGGCCCATGGCGCCGTCGTACGTGATCTCGAGTTGAGCGATGACGTATTTGCCGTCCGCCCGCTTCGGCAGGCTGAGGTCGAGGACATAGCGCGTCGCCTGCGCGGTGAGCGTGCCCAGGCTGACGACGAGATGCCGGTCTTCGGGCTCGAATTGGGAGAGTTCCTTGATCTCAGGAACGACCTGGCGAACGCGTTTGATTTTGATGTCTTTCATGGGCCGCAGATGCATTTCGACGTTCAAGAACGCCGACGCGGCCAGGCTTTGAAACTCTTCCGTAAAGATGCGTTCGGCCTCGGCGGCTTGATGGACGTCGATGTAGTACCATTTGCCGTCGCTGATTTTGGCGAGATCTTTGATCAGGCTCGCTTTCCAGTCGAGGCCGACTCCCATGAGCGTCAGGTGCACCTTCTTTTCGGCGGCGAGCTTGGCGAGCTCGCGGCAGTTTTGCTCGCCGGACGTTTCGCCATCGGTGAGCACGAGAATCTGCGACAGCCGCCCGGCCGCGGTCTTCTCGATCTCGGCGAGGGCCAGCTTCATGCCGTCGTCCATCGACGTGCCGCCGGGGTCGACATCGTACATATCGATCTTGTTGATGACGTCGACGATCTTCTTCTTTTCCGAAATCGCCGTCGGCGGCAATAGGACCAGGGCGTTGTGAGCGAAGGCGATGACGGACAGCGTATCGGTCGGCTTGAGTTTGTTGATGGCGCTGATGGCCGCGTCTTGAATGCGGCGCAGGCGGCTGATGCCGGTGCCGTCTTCTTCATACATGGAGCCCGAGACGTCGAGCGCCAGGGCCAGGTTCAGAGCCGCCGGAGCGCTCCCCAGCCCGGCCGGAATGAGCTTGATGAGAGCATAGCTGGCGGCGGTCTCGCCAGTGATCGCGATGCTGTTGCGATGCATCATGCGTTCGACGTGGATCTTGGCCATCGATTTCGGAACCTCGAAGATTTCTTGCCCGGCTATGGCGATCGGATTGGTTGGCGCTCGCGGTCGGGGTCTCGTCCTGAGAGATGCGCGGTCGTACCGCTCTCCTTGCGTTTGTAACACACGCACCCGACGCCAGCAAGGGGCGAGCACGCGTTATTTTCGAGAGAAGGTTCGGAAAAATGACGTTCGTGCCGTTCGCGGCTCTCCGCAGGAGAGCGCTGACGCAACGCACGAAGGGACGTTGGTGGCGACCGAGCAGCCGGGACGCCGCAGCCGATCGTGCGTGACGGCAGCGCTCTCCTGCGGAGAGCCGCGAACTCGCTTCTCTTAAACCACGGCCGCCGTCTCGATCACGCGCATCGTCTTCCACTTGCCGCTGCGGAAGCGAAAGTAAAAGCAGATCGCCATCGCGATGATGTGGATCGTCGCAAAAACCCAGGCCCACAGAAGGTCGGCTTCAAGCCAAACGACGACGAATGTCGGGATCACCATCAACGGCCACGCCAAACAAAACGTCAGCAGCGAGACGAACTTGGTGTCGCCCGCGCCGCGCAAGGCGAAGGAATACGTCACATTGATCGCATCCGCCAGCGAGAAAAACGCAACGCATACCAGAAGCCGCGGCACCATCGCCGCCACGGCCGCAAATTCCTCCGGGTCGCGGCCTCCTTCGAAGATCGACACCAAAACATGCGGCATCGTGAGGTAAATGAGCGCGACCGTTCCCATGTAGCCGAGCATCCAGCGCAGGCCGATGGCCGTGCCTTTTTCCGCGATGTCGGGCCGATTGGCGCCGAGGCTTTGGCCGACCATGATGCTCACCGCCTGCCCCAAACCCATCATCGGCAGAAACGCGATCATATTGAGCCGGACGGCGAGAGTCGTCGCCCCCATCGCCGCTTCACCCAGGCGCCCGACCATCTGCGTGAAAAGGTGAAAGACCAGAACATCGAGGAAAACTTGCAGCCCCGCCGGACCGCCGAAGCGCATGAGCCGGCCGAACAGCTCGCGATCGAACGTCCAACCCGTGCCCGTGGCGTACTCCGTTCGATAACGCGTCCGCAGCGCCAGCGCCACCGCGAGCAAAGCCGACGCCCACGATCCCGCGACCGTCGCCCAACCCGCCCCGGCGATGCCCATCTCCGGAAACCCGCCCCGGCCGAACACGAGCAGGATCGCCATGCCGACATTCACGGCCGTGCCGAAAACTTCGATGCCGAGCACCGTCAGCGTTTGCCCCCGGCCCGAGAAGAATCCGTTCACCGCCGCCATCACCAGCATCGGCATGGCGGCGAACGCCAGACAGCGAAGATACGTCGCTTCGAGAGGTTGCAGCGCAGCGCTATGCCCGCCCAAAGAGATGAGCCACGGCGCCAGCGGCGCGATCGCCAAAAACAACAGCCCCGCCGCCAGGGCGAAATAGATCCCCTGCCACACCGCGGGGCCGACCCGTTGCGGCCGACCCGCGCCGGTGTATTGCGCCACGAACGTCGATGTGTAGCCCGCCGTCACTTGCAAAAACCCAAACGGCAGCCAGAACCACATCACGGCCGGGAACGACGCGGCCATTTCGAGCGGATCGTGCCACGACAGCAAAATCGTGTCGACGAAGACCTGCACCGTCATGAAACTCTGGCTGACGATCAGCGGGCCCGCCAACCGCAGCAGTTCCATGCTGCCGGAGCGCACCGTGTGTTCCACGACCGTCTCGTCGGGACGATTCGCCGTGATGCTTTCCGATGTGTCCATCCCTGTCTCCGGCATCCCGTCTCGATCCGCGATACTGTGAATCACAGTCTACACGGTCATTTTAGAGACAAGCCGTCTCCGGGAGGTTCGCGGGAGCTACGGCTAACGATAGGAGCCGAGGAGGATTTGAGGGGGAGCGCGCCGCCGACATGACGACTTATTTCTTGCTGATCGCGGGAGCGACGCTCGACATGTCGGCGCGTTTGATGCGTGCATCGCTTTTCAATTGAATGGCGCGCGGGGTCGATTCGTCTTTACAACCTTGCAGCATGAGGACGGCGGCGAAGACGCACAGGGCGAGCGGGCGGAGCGTCATTCCGGGCTCACGATCTGGCCGTCTCGATAGCCGCAGAGGGAGGCGTAAAGCAGGAGGTCGAGCGCGGGGGGAATGGTGCGGATCGAACCATCGGCGTAGGCCGTCACGATGCGGTTGCTGCCGTGCAAACTGCCGGGAAGGCCTCCCCCCATGCCCAGGCCGATGGCGCCGGGAACGCAATTGGGATTGTCGGGGTCGGGGCAGGAGCCGACGTTGGCGGCGACGAACGCATGCGCCCAGGGCACGGACCCCCAACCGCTCGCGTTCGGCGCCCCGACTGGGGAGAAATCGACATAGCCCCCCGCCGTCTCCATGATGGCGATCGTGTTGCTCAGCCCATCGCTGACGCTGCGAACTTTGACCTTCTTCTTCCACGTGAAAAGTCCAACATAATCGTCGAACGAGGCCAAATAGCCAGCGTTCAGCAGATAATTCGAGCGGCCGAGCAGGGCCACCGCTTTGGTTTCGCCGGGCCGGGTGAAGTAGTACGTGTTGAAGGTCGATTCGCCCGCCGGCGGCGCATAGTTCGGGTCGGCGGGATAGTGCGTGCCCGAGACGCCCATGATGCGCAACTGAGCCACGCACACCGTCAGCGATGGGGGCGGAGCCGCGGGACACAGGAAGACCGGCAACTGCCCCTCGGCCCCCCAACGGCTCGCGCCGTTAGGCGGCGTGCCCGTTTCGGTCGGAATATTGCTGTTCGGGAAGAAGATGTTCGTCGGATTCGACCAAAAGCCGCTTGCCTTGAAGTCGAATTGTTCGAACATCGACCGCTGTTCGAGATAGGGCAAAAGTTGCACGAATGCGCAGGCCTGGCGATCGTCGAGCCCTACGGGGAAGCTCTTGTTGATGTTTTCGTACCCGTGCATCGCCAACATGATTTGCTTGAGATTGTTGGCGCATTGCGTGCGCGCGGCCGCGTCGCGAATCTTCTGCACAGCCGGAATCAACAGACCGATGAGAATGCCGATGATCGCGATGACGACCAGCAATTCGACGAGCGTAAAACCGCGACGAACACGACGCGCCATGCACCGCTCCCCTCGGCCGAAACCGAGAATCGCTGAACGCGGGAGAGGAAAATTCGAACAAGCCCCAGCCTCGAATCGGCCCGATTCGAGGTCTTGCAAGCAGGGTCCAGTGGGATGGATCAATTCCCACGCTAAACGAAAAACACGGCGATTTCAACAACATTTCATCGATTTTGCTCGAAAGGATCGAGGCGAAATCACTCGGCCGTCGGCGTTTCTGGCATCGGCTTCCTTCAGATCCCGCCTCGCGACGGGCGCCCTTGCCTAGAGCGCCTCGTCCAGGCTAAATCTTCCGCGTGAGACGGCGGGTTTATCCCGTCGGGACAAGCCCGGCGGCTCAACATGCCTGGCGCACAACGAAAAAGCGAACGGCGGATTGGCCGTTCGCTTGCTCGGAAATCGTTGTTGTTGGCCCGCGATCACCAGTCGCCGGGAACCACTTTGCCGTCGTTGGGGAGGAGCAAAGCGCGCCACGTATCGAGCGTCATGCCGGAACGCAGCGTTCGTACGCTGCCGTCGCAGAGGGTGATGTTGATGCCCGCGGAGTGGCCGGTTTGGACGGTCAGGTTGTTGCAACAATTGGAGGTCGGGGTCTGGCAAACGGGGTTGCCGAACGGCAGCGGTCGTGGCTGAATCTGAAACTCAAAGATTAACTCGGGACTGCCCGAGGGATTCGGAAAGCCCGTCGAATACGGCGATTCGACTGCAGGCCGGGTGCCGCCCTGGATCCTGCTGGGACTCGTGTTGCCGGTGAGGCCGAAGTTGTGGACGCCGCCGACGTTCAAGCCGCCGTTGGGGAACGAGAAATATGGGTCGTTCTCATGCCAGGCGATGAAGGCGGTGCGGCCCTTACCGTCGCACCAGGCATAGCCCTCGGCCATCATCACGGTATTGGAGTTTCCATCGCCGATGGCGTCGGGGGTCCGAGGCAGAGCCCGAAATCCCTTGGAAGCGTTCGCGGTGGCGAAGACATTCCAGTTCGCAAGATAGTTGGCGCTGGACCATGGATCGGCGGCGGCGTCGCCTGTGTAGACCATGCCCGGAGCATTGGCGTTCGGTTCGCCGTTACCCGTGCTGGGATCGCTCGGGCAAATCAGCGCCGGAATGCGAGCGCCTCGATATTCGGCTTTGAAGGTGCCCGTGTAGGTGTAACGAGTCGGACCGGGGGGCCCTTCCGGCACCGGCTTCCCAGGGGCGCCATACTGGGGATCCGTCCCCTGGACGGCGGCGCTGATCAGCCTTGGTTGGGCCGGAACCCAGTGGCCATGGGTGTTAGCAGTTCCCGGGTCGGGATATTGGGACTGCACCCAGCCGCCCGGTACGGTTGTTTTGATCCGAATCACCGCGCCGTTTTGGCTGTTGGGCGAATTAGAATAAGTATCGTAGGGGGGGACCCACTGACGGGTATTGAGCCAGTTATTTTTAGTCGCGGGAATGCCCGGCACCCAGGTCAGGCCGGTATAGTCGTAGACAGCCGGCGAACCGGACGTCGCCTCGACGAGAAGCGGGCCGCCGGGATTGCCCGGGATGCGAGCGCCGGGTATGGAAGTCAACAAATTTCCGGTATTGCCAGGACGTTCCGGACGGTCCAGGTCCACAACGTCCTTGCGGATCGCGTTGTAAAGCTCCGGTTGATCGAGATACGGAAGCAAGTGGACATAATAGCTGCCGTAGACCGCCTTGGGGTCCCCCGACTGGGAAACATTGCCCGAACTCTTATACGGGAAGATGCCGTTGTAGACGGGAAACTGACCATGCTTATCGTGAAACGCCTGCACAGCCAGGCCGATCTGTTTCATGTTGTGAATGCAGGTGGCCCGGGCGGCGGCGTCCCGCATCCTTTGCACGGCCCACAGCACCATGGAGATCAACATCGCAACAATGGCGACCACGATCAGGAGCTCAACGAGCGTGAAACCCGGCTTCCGGCAGCGACTGGCGCGAATCATGGTTTTCCCTCAAAGGGAGAGCGCTCAAAACGAACCGCCACTTGGACGAGGAGAAATGCAGCAAATCCCATTATGATCGGTGCGAACGCCCTCGTCAAGACATTCGGCCGAGGTAAGCGAATTTTCTTGTTTCCTGATTCCCGTGTCCAGCAAGTATCGCCTCGTTCAAAAATCTCCTGGATTCTCCGGAGGCGTTCAGGGGAATTGTCGAATTCCGCTTGCATTTTTCGATCCGCTGCCATTTGCTCGATTGGGAGATCAGATGTTCGTTGTCAACACGCTGACGTCGACTTTGAAATAGTCGGCCAGCTTGCGGATCATCTTTCGGCTGAAGCGTTTCTTGCCGCTCAAGATCTCCGAAATCGTCGATCGAGGAATTGCCGTATCTCGACTCAGTTTCGCTTGCGTCACGCTTTTCGCATCGAGGAAATGGCGCAGCATGTCAGCGTCCGACGCCGGCCCGATAGCGTGGTGTTCATCTTCGTACGTCGCCGCGAGGTCGCTGAGCGCGTCGAGGTACATTTCTTCGCCATCGTCGAGTTCGCTCTTGGCGAGCAACCGGTCCATCACGATCTGAGCCTGGTCCAGATGTTCTTCCGATTTGATCGAGGCCAACGGAAAGGCCAGCACAAGCTCCAAATAGGAGTCGCGATTCTTGGCCTTGAGTCCGAAACGCAATCTCGCCGGCATTGGTCACCGTCCTTTCCGTTCGGGCAAGTTTTTCTTCGGCGGCGCCGCATGGCAGCCGCACGCTTCCTGCCAATTGTTTTCGTCGTATTCCGCGTGTGTCATCACTTTTAGAATGAACACCTTCTGGCTGGAATACAACGGCCGAGCAATGAGGCGAAACTTGTTGCCGCCGATGTTGAAGACGACGCAATTCCCGACGATACCGAACTCGGCCTTCAGATCCCCAGGCGTCCGCCACGCGACGGTTTTGCTGTTCACATGCGTGAACCAAGCCCGCAACGGCCCTTTAGCCTCCTCGTGCCCCGGAATCCGCCAAAAACGACTCAGCCGAGCCTTCGAGATCACCCGCATTCCGTCTTGCTCCGGTTCTCGCCAATCCAAGTGATCGTAGTTCGCAAAAAGCGAACAGTCAATGCGAAGATTGGCGAGTCGCTCGTTTGCTCGTCGGGAGAAACGGAGGGGTCGTGAGTCGATTCGCGACTCTCCAATCGATACCGATTTGCGCCCTCTTTTTTGGGACCCTCGTCATGTCCCCTTTGGCTCAGGAGCTCCGGCGCACAACCACAGTGCCTGCAAGCCAATCGCCGAATCGTTGCCGTCTCTTCGAAAAGAACATCGCAGCCCCGGCGGGGAGCGCACCCAGGATGATGGGATTGACTTCGAACGGGCGAAGCAGGGTGCGGATCACACCTTGACGAGCCGTACATTTCTGACCTTGAAGCGAGCGGATGCAGAGGCCCATGCTCCATTTGCCGAAAGTGTTGCCGAACGACGCTTCCGACAAAAGGAAGTAGCCGAAGTAAGCCCCGGCGACCGCGGTCCATGAAATGATCGGGCCGAGTGAACCGAATT
>JBAXFO010000169.1:0-8303 GCA_037139885.1 Planctomycetota bacterium | reverse complement strand
GAAGGGATCGCACCGACCGTCAAACACCGAGAGAAACGGGTTGGATCGCAGGCTGGGAGAGGCGAAGGGCGAAAAACAGGCGGCTCGGCGCGAGTTGGCGGGCGAATTGGGGGAAGAATTTCGTTGTGGCCGTTGACGTTGGCGTTGAGGGGGGATATCTTAACGTTTTGCCCGAAATCAGGCGGGGCCTGATCCTCTGGAGCTTTGAGAATGCCGACGATCAATCAATTGGTTCGCGATGGGCGGACGCAGCAGTATCGCAAGCCGCGTCATCCTGCGATGACGGGATGCCCGCAGAAGCGTGGCGTCTGTCTGCAAGTGAAGATCATGACGCCGAAGAAGCCGAACTCGGCGCTGCGGAAAGTCGCGCGTGTGCGGTTGTCGAACGGCATCGAAGTGACGGCCTACATTCCGGGCGAAGGCCATAATCTGCAAGAGCACTCGATCGTGCTCGTGCGCGGCGGTCGCGTTCGCGATTTGCCGGGCGTGCGTTACCATATTGTCCGCGGCGTGCTCGATACGCAGGGCGTGGCTGATCGTAAGCAAGCCCGTTCGAAGTATGGCGCCAAACGCGAAGGAAGTTAACCCGCCGAACCCGAAGGGGCTGCTCCCCCAAGACAACGACGTTTCGATCCCCCCCATGTTCCACTGGCGTTCGCCGCAGCTTTTTGTTACGGCGAACGAGGGCGAATTGTCTACTTCTTGAGGTCCTTCGTACATGCTTGCACTCGATGTTCTTCTCGATGTGACGTGTTGCACGTGCGGTCAAAATTTAGCGGTTGCGGTGAGATGCGAGGGGGAGGGTTTGCTGGGCGGTTGTGACGCGAAAGCGCTCGCTCAGCTGGCATGCCCTTATTGCAAACAACCCAATCATGTGATTTTCGCGCCGGAAACGGGCGAAGTGATTGAGGTGCTTCGGTATCTGCAAGTGATGGGAGTGCCGGAGCCGTCGCGGAATTAGTTTGCGGGAGCTTTTCGAAAGTTCCCTGAGGCGGTTCGATTTTAACGCATCGGCAGGCTTGAGGCTTGCCGCGAAGACAACGAAGATTCGGGAAATTCATCTATGTCGAAGCGTACTGCGAGTGCGGAAACCCTGAAGCCCGATCCGGTTTACGGGTCGAAGTTGGCGTCGAAGTTCATCAACTGCCTGATGTGGCAGGGCAAGAAAGCGACCGCTCAGCGCATTTTCTACGGCGCGCTGGATCATGTGAAGAATCGCATGAAGGACGCCAACCCGATTCAGGTGTTCGAGCAAGCGATCGAGAATGTGAAGCCGACCGTCGAGGTTCGCTCGAAGCGCGTCGGCGGCGCCACCTACCAGGTCCCGATGCAGGTCAAGGACAAGCGCAAGCTCAGCCTGTCGATCCGCTGGATCCTCGCCGCCTCGCGCGGCAAAGCCGGCCGCCCGATGGCCCAACGCCTCGCCGAAGAGTTCATGGCCGCCTATCGCCGCGAAGGCGAAGCCATGACCAAACGCGACAACACCATCAAGATGGCCGACTCGAACAAGGCCTTCGCCCACTTCGCGTGGTAAACGCGGCCGGCGGCGACATGAAATTTCAAGCCTTTCGCGGGGGTTCCTGCGGAGGGCTTTTTTTGTGGCTTGCGATGGAGGATGGGCGCCCGATGCGTGAGGGAGATGAGCAGGCCCCGTCGAATGACAGCCTATCAAACAATGAACGAGAATCCCCAGATCGAGCTTCGTATTTTGCGAAGCGTGGCTGAGGCGCACGAGTGGTTCGGTGAAGGGATTAAGACGCTGAGCGGGTAGCCAAGCCAAACCGCGTGAGACCCGACGGGGTGGATTCGCGAGTGTACGATCTGGAGTTCGCATGTTCATCAATTTTCGGGTTGTCTGCCACGTTCTTGCGTCCTTCGCCATCGTTTGCGGCGGGTTGGGGATGGGCGTGAGCTTTCTGGTTCTGGCGTCGCAGAAATTGTCAGAGAATATCGCGGGGGCGGCGGGCTTTATTGCGGGGTCGATTTTGATCGGATCGGGGATGGTCACGCTGGCGATCTTGAGCCGCGACGGAGCCGGGGGCAGTGCGAAGGGGCGGCGGCCGACGAGCGAGGCGTTTTCGCCGCGGGACTGAGGGTTCGAGGCGACGGACGCTGAGGCGAATGCTGGCGACGTTGCAGAGGTTCGGCAGCGGAAACTGAGCCCATGCGAACCATCTTGCGAATCGGCTACTTTCTGTGTTTTGCGATCGCGTTCATGCCGCTCGCGCCGCTTGTGGTGTTCTTCTTGATTGGCGGCGACGATCTGTACACGGCAATGTTCTTCATGGGCCTATGGTTTGGTTTGCCAGCGGGAGTGATGTTCGCTCATCTGTCGCGGGACGTCCGGTGGGTTCATTGGACATTGATTGTGCTCGGATCGTTGGCTGGGCTGTTCTTCGTTTGGCTTTCAACGAGCTTTTCGGCGGAAGCGGTTCGGCAGAATGGTTTCGGAGCCGCGTTCCTCGAAATCGCGGCGATGGTTTCTCGGTTTCTGGCGGGCTGGTCGGGGCTTTGGTTCGTGACGGGGAATTTGGGGATCTTCGCGGCTTGCGATCTTTTCGTTGGCGAGGAAGCCTCGAAGTGAGGGTTCTCGGAACGGCGTTGCGGGTTTGCGGCGGGGGAGTTGGGCGGGTCGGTTGCCGATAAGGCGCGGCAGCGCTCTCCTGCGGAGAGCCGCTAACTTGCCGAATTGCTAAAATCTCTGGGTCCCTCCACGCTCGTTTACCCTTGACGGACTTATGTCAATCGACCTCACCAAGATTCGCAATATCGGCGTCATCGCTCACATCGATGCGGGCAAGACGACGACCACGGAGCACATCCTCTTCTACGCCGGGGCCAAGCACAAGCTGGGCGGCGTCGATGCCGGGACGACCGATACCGATTACGATCCCGAAGAGCAAGAACGCGGCATCACCATCTACAGCGCCTGCATCCCCCTCAAGTGGCGCGATTGCACGGTCAATCTCATCGATACGCCGGGGCACGTCGACTTCACGGCCGAGGTCGAGCGCAGCCTGCGCGTGCTCGATGGGGCGGTCGTGGTTTTCGATGCGCAGAAGGGGGTCGAGGCGCAATCGGAAACGGTGTGGCGGCAGGCGGACAAGTATCAAGTGCCGCGGATGGTGTTCGTGAACAAGATGGACGTCGTCGGCGCGAACTTCGCCAATGTGCTCGAGAGCGTGAAGGATCGCCTCGAAGCGACGCCGGTGCCGCTGAACATTCCGATCGGGGCCGGGTCGATCAAGGACAGCAACAAGCCGTTCGCGGGCATCATCGATCTGCTCGAAATGAAGGCGATCTATTTCGACGCCAAAACGGAAGGGAAGACGTTTCGCCTGGAAGAGATTCCCGAAGACATGGCCGACGACGTGAAGGCGTATCGAGAAAATCTCTTCGAAATGCTGACTCGTCATGACGACAAAGACGCCATTACGACGCTTTATCTCGAAGGCAAAGAGTTGCCATTGGCGGCGGTGCGGCAGCTCATCCGCGAGCAAACGCTGGCCCGGCAGATTCAGCCGGTGCTGTGCGGCTCGGGGCGCGAGCACATCGGCATTCAGCAACTCATGGACGCGGTGACGTTTTACCTGCCGACGCCGCTCGATCGGCCGCCGGTGGTGGGGAAGCATCCGGACAAGAAGGACAAGGACGAAACGCGCAAGCCCGACGCGAAGGAGCCGTTCGCCGCGCTCGTATTCAAGATCGTGGCCGACAAACATGGCGATCTTTACTATCTACGGATTTATTCGGGAACGCTGAAGGCGAACAGCCGGGTGTGGAATCCGACGCGGAAGGCGAAAGAGTTCGCGAGCAAGATTTACCATGTGCTCGCCGATCCGAGCCATCGTGAAGACATGCCGGCGGCGTATGGCGGCGATATCGTCGCCATCGTCGGGCCGAAAGATTCGATCACGGGCGATACGCTCTGCGATCCGCAGAATCCGGTCGTGCTCGAGCAGATTCAATTCGCCGAGGCCGTGGTGAGCATGTCGATCGAGCCGGAATCGTCGGCTGACAAGGACAAGCTGACCGACGCCCTCAACCGTTTGAAGAGGGAGGATCCGACGTTCACCTGGCGCGTGAATCCCGACACGGGCGAGACGCAAATGAACGGTATGGGCATCTTGCACCTCGACGTGAAGAAGCATCGCCTCGAACGCGATTATCGTTTGAAGGTGAAAGTCCGTAAGCCGCTCGTGAGCTATCGCGAGACGATGGCGAAGTCGGTGAAAGTGGACGGGGAGTGCGTGCGCCAGGCTCAGGGAGCGGGCGGCGGCATGTTCGCGAAGGTGACCGTCGAGTTCACTCCCGATGCGACGTTTGGGCCCATCGTCGTCGAGTCGGCGGCTCCGGAGGGGACGCCGCCGCTGTTCATCGAGGCGGCCCGCGAAGGCGTGGCCGGGGCGCTGCAATCGGGCGAGCTGGGGTATCCCGTCATCGGCGTCCGCGCCCGGATCACGGGTCATCAAGTCGACCAGGCCCTGTCGAGCGACATCGCCTTCACCGCGGCCGGCGCCGACGCCGTTCACAAGGCCCTTCGCGGCAACATGACCTTGCTCGAGCCGATGATGCGGCTCGAGGTCACCGTTCCCGAAGAGTTTTTCGGCCCCGTCTCCTCCGACCTTAACATGCGCCGGGCCGACATCCGCGAGGTGCATCATCGCGGCCGCTTGCAAGTGATCGAATCGCTGGTGCCGCTGCGGACGATGTTCGATTACTCCGATAAAGTTCGTAGCCTGACGCAAGGCCGGGCGGGATGGTCGATGGAGCCGCGATCGTTCGCCGCGGCTCCGCCGGAAGTGCTGAACGCGATGTTGAACCCCGATGGAAGCTATTGAGGTTCACCTGCGATGCGAATTCTCTCGGCTGCTCTCGCCGTCGTCGCGCTGACCGTCGGAGGTTCCGCGGCGCCAGCTCAGGCTCCCAAGAATGTCTTACTCGTCATCGCCGACGACTTGGGGCTGAAGCTCGGCTGCTACGGCGACAAAATCGCACAGACGCCGAACCTCGACGCCTCCATGCGTTCGCTCACGACGCCGCGGTATAAGCTGATCGTCAATCTCGATCACCAGAAAGATTTCCCGTTGGCGTCTGATCTATTGGGTTCGCCGAGTTGGCAGAGCGTTCGCGCGGGCAAGTCGGACTCTCTGGGGCGGCGGCCCGTCGCCGGTTTCTTGCGTCGGCCGAAGGAAGAACTCTTCGATCTGTCGACCGATCCGAACGAGCTCAAGAACCTCGCGAGCGATCCCGTCTTCGCGGCGACGCTGGGCGCGCTGCGTCAGCGGTTGCGGCAATGGCAGACCGCCACCAACGATCCCTGGCGAATTCTTTACCGTGAGGACGATCCGCAGTCCGACTCGAAGTGATTACGGACATGTTCGCGTGCAAGGATCGCCGCCGCCTATGAGCCAACTCTTCCTTTCCGCCGACGCGGATCTTCTCGCCGACCGCTTGCTCGAAGAGATCGCGGCGCGGCGCGCCGTCGCGGATCCGTTCGAGCCGGTCTCGATCGTGGTGCCGAACCGCTTCGTGCAGCAATGGCTGAAGTTTCGCATCGCCCGGGCCTGGGGCGTCGCCATCCATCTTCAGTTCACGTTTCTCGAACAGGCCTTGTGGGATTGGTTGCGCGAGATCGATCCCCGTTCTCATCCGCAAGCGCCCGAATTGCTCGATGGCGAGTGTTATCATCTGCTCGCGCTGTCGATACTCTGGAACGACAGCGACGCCCCCCTCGCGCCGCTGCAAGCTTATTTCGAGAAGGGGACGCATTCGCGCCTCGGCTGCCGGCGCGCCTGGCAGTTGGCGGGGCGCCTGGCGAGCCTCATTCGCGACTACGAATATCATCGTCAGGAATCGTTGATTCAGCCCTGGCTGGACGATCGCGACATCGACATCCCTACGCACTGGCGCGAGCGCGAAGCCGCGCAACGGGCGCTCTTTCGCGGAGTCACCGATGTCCGCACGGGCCGGCGTGCGCTCCTCAATCGCGGACTGAAGCGGAACTTCAAAACGTTGCCGCAATACGTGATGGAGTTTCTCCACGACGTTCGCGACTATCGCCTCCCCCGGCCCAGGCACATTCATCTCTTCGGCCTGTCGCAGATTTCGCCGCTGCACCTGGCCGCGTTGGAATTGCTCGGCACGTTTCACGACTGGCGGATTTATCATCTCAATCCGCTGACGGGGCGCTTGCGCGGTGCGCCGTCCGTCGACAATTTACGTGAGTTGGCCGCCCGCTACCGCGGGGAGCGGCGGCCCGATGATCGACCGGGGACGGAACTGCTCCAAACCTGGGGCCGGGCCGGCGCGGAGAGCTTTCATCTGACAGCCGACTTTCTGAAAGATCCCCGCACCGAAGCCATCGTGCTCGGCAAGCGATCTTATTCGTCGTCCGCAGAGCGCGTGCGTCGCCCGCAGGGACGGGTCCGGCGCGTCAATCCCGAACAACCGCTCTTGTTTCCGCAGTGGCATGATGCGGACGGCCCCGCCGAGAACGTGCCGCGCGACAGCGTTCTGGGCCGGCTGCAAAGCATGATTCTCGACGGCGCAATGGCGCAGCCGCCGTTGCCGCAAGACGCCTCGTTGCAGATCGTGCGCTGCCCGGGGATCTGGCGGGAAGCCGAAGCGATTCGTGCGGGGATCGTCAACATTCTGCAAAACCAGCCGGCCTTGCAGCAGACCGACATCGCTGTGCTGGTCACGAATATGGAGTTGTACCGTCCGGTGTTGACGGCCGTGTTTGAACGTCCGCCGCGGCGATTGAGCTTCGGCCTGGCCGACTATTCGGCCGCGCGGGTGAGCACATATGGCCAGGCGGTCGTCGGCATGCTCGATCTGGCGCTGGAGAATCTCTCGCGGACGCGGGTCTTCGAAGTGCTTCTGAATCCGTGCGTCCTTGCGGCGTTCAAGATCGAGCGGGAGTCGGCGCTGCACTGGCTGACCTGGGCCGATCAACTGGGCATCTATCACGGTTGGGACGCCGCGGAGAAGCGCGCCCAGGGGTATGTCGGTTCTCCCTATTTCTCGTGGAAGCTCGGCCTCCAGCGCTTGCGGCTTGGGCAGTACATGGATGTCGTCGCCGACGATGGCCGCGGCCCGGCTCCGGCGTGGCAGGGGGTCATTCCGTTCGCCGATGTCGAGAGCGGCGATCGCGAACGGCTCGATGCGTTTTGTCGGCTCGTCGAAGGGCTGCTGCCGATCCTCGTTCGCCTCCGGGGCATGACGGTCACGGCCAGCGAATGGTCGGAAACCCTCTTGATGATCCTGCAACGCTTTCTCGCCGTGCCGGACGATCGCCCGGAAGAAGAGCCCGTCCGCGAGGCGCTCCTCGAGTCGCTGCATCGCTTCGCCGAGTGGGATTTCTTGCAGGAAGTTTCGCCCGCGTCGCGGTTGCCGTTGGCCTTGGTGCGTGAGGCGATCGCGGGCCGGCTACGGGATATTCCGGGCCGGCGGAACGATGTTTTGTCGAGCGGCGTCACCATCGCCGCTCTGCAACCGCAGCGGCCGGTTCCGTTCGAGGTGATCTTCCTGGCCGGCATGGGCGAGAAGCATTTTCCCGGCAACGCCGCGCCCGGTCCGTTCGATCTCCGCCAGATCCGCCGACAAGAGGGCGACATCTTGCCCGTCGAGCAGCAGCGATTCGGCTTTCTCGAAGCGATCCTGTCGGCCCGGCAGAAGTTGATTATCACCTATGACGCTCGCGATCTGCAAAAGGACGAGGAATTTCAGCCGGCGATTCCCGTGGCCCAGCTACGGCGTTTCGTCAGCGCGCAGATCGTGACGCCCGAGTTTCGAACAGTGACCGTGCCGCTGACCGCTCAAGATCCGGAATATCTTGAGGCGCAAACCTTGCCGCAAGATGTCTTGGTGCACGACCACCACGCCGATCGCGTTCTGGCGTTAACGGTCGCGGCCGACGCCGGGCGTTTGCAATTGGACGATGCCCAGCAGAACGCTCTACGAGCCGCCCGCGAGGCGTTCGTTCCCCAATTTTCCACCCCCGCCGCCGAGGCGCTGGAGACTCGTCCGACGCCGACGGTTTCGCTGGCGAAGCTTCGTAGTTTTCTGGTGAACCCTGCCGAGGCCGCTCTCAAGCATCACCTGCGCGCCGACGACGGATGGGACGACGGCCGCGACGAGGATTTCGAACCCCTCACATCGTCCAAGTTCGACGGGCAGCGTTTGATCCAGAACACGCTTCTGCGGATCGTGCAGCGCGCCGAGACGGAATCGGTCGAATCGTTGGCCGCGGCTTGGCCCGAGGAGTTCGATCGCCGCTATGAGGAAACCACGGCGCGGGG
>JBAXFO010000168.1:0-8323 GCA_037139885.1 Planctomycetota bacterium | reverse complement strand
GGATTGGCGAACCGCCAAGCCGACATTGCCCCGCGGCCCCTATCAGGTTCGCGTGCTCGTCGATCGAGCCACGGCCGCGGAAGCCGAGCGCGGCCAACATCGCCTGGAACAAGCCGGTACGCTCGAGGCGACATCCGGCTGGCCCGAGGGTTACGGCGCCATGACGGCGATCGACGCAAGTAAGATTGCGAAGCGACTTCCGTAAGCTGCGGGACTTTGTAAGTCATTCCTGTACGAATAGGGAACCTTCGTATGAAGCGACTTCTCGGCATCGGCATGATTATGGGGTTCGTCCGCGATCGGCAAACCGGAACGATTCTCTTCCTCGGCCGGATGGCGCGGCCGGCCTAGCGGCGCTGTCGTCGCTCGCAAGATCTCGCTCCCAGCGGGTCAGTAATCGGTCAGCGAACGCGGCGGCACGGCCATGCGCAGCGCGTTGAGCACCGCCAAGACATCGATCCCTTCTTGCAACAGGGCCCCGGCCACGGGCGAGAGATATCCGCCCGCGGCCGCCAGCATGCCGATCGTGCTGAGGGCCATGCCCCCCACGGCGCTCTGCAAGGCGATAGTGCGCAGGCGACTGCTGATGTGCAGAAACTCGTCGACGCGCTGGAGCGAACTATCGAGGATGACCGCTCCGGCCGCCTCGGTGGTGATGTCGCTGTTTTGGCCGAACGCGATGCCGACGGTGGCGGCGGTCAAAGCGGGGGCGTCGTTGATGCCGTCGCCGAGGAAGACCGTGTTCGCACGCCGCGTCTCGGCGCGCACGATGGCGACTTTCTCCTCGGGCGTTTGCCCCGCATAAACCTCCGTGATGCCGACTTGCTCCGCCAAATAGCGAACTTCCGATTCGCGGTCGCCCGAAACCAGGAGCATGCGTTCGAAGCGGTGCTTGGGGCCCAGGTGATGGATGAACGACGCGCTATCGGCACGCGGTTGATCGCGAAACTGCAACGTGCCGGCATAGCGACCGTCGATCAAAGCGATGCATTCCAGCCCGCCCGAAGTCGTCGGCAAGATGGCGCTCATCTCCGGGTGGCTCTCGAGCGCTTTCTGCCGGCTGGTGATCTGGATCATCCGCCCCGCGACGGTCCCGGTCAGTCCCTGCCCGGGAGCCTCGCTGACGCCGGTCGGGGTCGGCAGGGAGAGTCCCGCCTTGGTCGCCGCATCGAGCACGGCCTTCGCCAGGGGATGCTTCGAATAGCGCTCCAGCGCGGCCACCAACCTCAGAACTTCGTTTTTATCGTGATCCGGGCCGGCGACGACGTCCTTCAGCCGCGGCTGGCCGTAGGTGAGAGTGCCGGTCTTGTCGAAGATGGCGGTGCGGCAGGTGTCGATCTTTTCGAGCGCCGCCGGGTCGCGAATGATGATGCTGCGCCGGGCCGCCAGCGACACGGCGCCGATGATCGCCACGGGAATCGCGATGAGCAGCGGGCACGGCGTCGCGATCACGAGCACGGCCAGGAAACGCGTCGAGTCGCCGCTCGCCAGCCACGCCAGCAGCGCGATCGCCACGGCGACCGGCGTGTAGAGCGCTCCCAGTTGATCGCCAAGCCGGCGCATGCGCGGTTTGTTCTCTTCCGATTGCCGCATCACTTTCATGATCTTCGCGTAACGAGAATCGACGGGGAGTTTGTCGGTGCGAATGGTGAGAACGGAATCGCCGTTGATCGAACCGGAAATGACGCTGGCGCCAGGGGCTTTCGACATGCGGTAGGGCTCGCCCGTCAAGAACGATTCATCCATGACGCCATGCCCTTCGGAAACGGCGCCGTCGACCGGGCAGATCTCATGCGGAAAGACGACCAGCAAATCGCCCAGGGCGATCGCGTTCAAGTCGATGTCGGCGACTTGGCCGTCTTTCTTCCGATGAGCGACCGAAGGCATGCGTTTGGCCAACGCTGCGAGCGCCGACGACGCGCTGCGAACCGCATAGGCCTCGAGCGCCCCGCCGCCGGAAAGCATGAACACGACAATCGCCCCGGCGAGATATTGGCCCAGCGCCAGGGACGTGACGATTGACAGCCCGGCAAGGAGATCCGACCCGAATTCGCGGCGTCGAAGCTTGACGAGTAAATCCCAAACCAGCGGCCCACCGCCCATCGCGAGCGCGGCGACCAAGGGCGCATCCGCGACGCGCAAGCCTCCCATCGTACCATCAACTTCGAAGACAAATCGCAAGACGAGATGGCACGCAATGGCGGCAAGCGCAAGAGCCGCGATCAGCGCATCCTTGCTGAACACGATCGCAGCGGTGATCGGTGGAGGCATGGCGAGGCTTTCTGGTAAGTTGGCGGGGAGTGGCCGAGCGGCTGTTTATCGTAATCGACTTTGCGGCGTCGAGCCCATTTTTTCCGTGGTGATCGGCATCGAATTTTGGTCCGCCCTCGGTGTCCGGCGTCCGATGGGACTTCTTGGGCTTTCAATCCGCCATGTCTTGCCCGATGGTTCGGTTATAAACCGCAGCGCCGCGCAATTCCTTGCCGACGACTCTGGAAATGTCGTTCACAATGTCGGCGAGATTCGCCTCCATGTCTCGAACGTTCAGAAACACATCTTGCACGCTTCCCTTGGTCCGAAAGATCAGTTTCACGGTATTGACATGCGTGGTGTCGGCAGGGCGGCGGATTGTGATCGACAGCTTTCCCCCCTTCGCCACGGAGATGATCCCTGGCCTCACAGACTCAAACCAGGACAGACCGCTCAACTTCTTGACGACGTGATCGGCCCCATTGATGAGCGTCGTATGGGTTCCGCTAACCTGAGAGCCTTGCACATGACCTTTCTTGTTTCCAAGTCCCATTTGTCTCTCCGCCTGGGGCTCTCAACGAAAGACCGATCGACACCGACGTTTTCGGCCATCTCGATCTCTCCCCGTCATTCTACTGCCGCCTGTTGGAATGCGCATCCGTTCGGATACGCAGCGAGTTGAAGGTGCGAATGCTTCGGCGAAGCTGAAGCGGCCCGGACGGTTCCGTGTTGCCGCTCCCGCCGATTCCGGAGTTAGAGAGCCTCGCCTTGGCGGAGTTGACATCGACGACCGGCGTGCTGAAACTCCAACCGCCGGGCGAGGCTCCAGGCGCTAATTGCGCCCTGCGCGTTCTTTCGACGTACGACGAAGGGCCGGACCTGGTCCTCTACTATAAGTATCTGATGGTGCAGGAAGGGAATGCCGCGTACGAGCATCAAATTAATGACCAAGACGTGCTTAGCGCTTCTCAGCGGGAATTCGTTCGAACCCAGTTACAGCTCTTCAAAAGCTGGTGGAGCCAATGGCCTGGACGAGGTTCGGAGGATTTGCGGAAATAACTTGAGCGGAACCATCCCGGTTCGGCAAACACGTTCGGCGCTGCGAACATTCCCTGGACACTCGTCGCTGGCGGGGTACAAAAGCGGGTGTCCGGCTCACTCTCTCGCGAGTCGGGGCTCTCTCCCTCCCGAGGAAGCGATTCGTGGCGCGTGTCATCTTCGCGTTTAACGGCGATCTCGAATCCCGTCTTGCGCTGCACTGGCTCGTTCACGAGCGCGGCCATCAAGTCCTCACGCTGTCGATCAATCTCGGCCAGGAAGTTTACCTGGAACCGCTGGGCGAGTTGGCCCTCGAATTGGGAGCCACCGCCGCCCAGGTCATCGATCGGCGGCGCACCTTCCTCAAAGATTTCGCCTTTCCGGTTTTGCAGGCGAATGCCGTTTACCAATCGAGTTGTTTCCTCGGCTCCGCCCTGGCGCGGTATGTGATCGCCCAGGAAATGGTGCGGCTCGCCCATGAAGAAGGTTGCGACATCGTCGGCCATGCCGCGGCCAGCAAGGGCAACGATCAGGTTCGCATGGAGTCGGCCATTGCCGGACTCGGACCCAATCTCAAAGTGCTCGCCCCCGTTCGCGAATGGAATTTGAAGAATAACGAAGACAAACTGAAGTATGCGCGCAAGCGCCGGTTGCCGATCGACGAGGCGAAAAACAGCGACGTCCTCATTGACCGCAATCTTTGGGGAGCGAGCCTCTACTTCACCAGCGTGACCGACACCTGGCACGATGTTCCTGCCGATATCCATGTCTTGACGCGCCCCGTCGAGTTGACCCCCAACGAACCGACCTTCGTCACCATCGGTTTCGAAGCCGGCATCCCGGTCAGCCTGAACGGCAACGCCATGGAGCCGATCCCGCTGGTGCGCGAGCTGAACCGGCTCGGCGGCGAGAACGGCGTCGGCCGCAGCGATGTCGTCGAGGATCGCCTCTTCGGCATCAAGAGTCGGGAAGTTTACGAAGCCCCCGCCGCCTCGCTTTTGATCGCCGCCCATCGCGATCTCGAGTCGCTGGTGCAAAGCAAGGAGATGCACCAGATCCGCCTTCCGTTGAGTCGAAAATTTTCGGAACTCGTTTACATGGGGCAATGGTTTCAAGACGCTCGCCGTGCGTTGTCGGCCTTTTTTCAGGAAGCGCAGCGCGTCGTCACGGGCGAAGTCCGCTTGAAGCTTTTCAAGGGCTCGGTGTCGATTCTGGGCCGCAAAAGCCCGCACGGCCTTTACGACAATCGCCTCGCGAACCAGACCAATCTCGAACTCTTCGACAATCAATGGGCCCAGGGTTTCACCTCGCTTTACTCCCTCCCCGCCCGCCTCGCCGCCCGCCAGCGCAACGAACCTCCTGCGCCGCCGAAGGAAACGTAATTTTTCGGAACCGGTTCGCGGCTCTCCGCAGGAGCGCTGACGCGACGCACGACATGAGCGGTGTTGAGTCTGTAGCGCGGACCGAACGCCGTGTCTGTGGTGCGTCACGTCAGCGCGCTCCCGCGGAGAGCCGCGATCAAAACCATTCGCTCGGAAGTCGCGAATTTCCCTTGAGCATGGAAGGCTCTGCCGTCATGATGAATATGTCCCCGTTTCCCCCCACCTGCCGATCACTGTCTCCAGGAGATTATCAATGAGTTCGTCGAAAGGTTTCGGTCCGTCCCGTCGTGGCGTCCTGAAGGCGACCGCCGCTTCGGCGTTGGCGGGCGTCGTTTTGCCGCAAGTCCATGCGGGGGGCGACGAGATCATCAAAGTCGCGCTCGTCGGTTGCGGCGGACGCGGCACCGGCGCCGCCGCCAACGCTCTCAACGTCGAGAGCGGCCAGACTCGCCTCGTAGCCATGGCCGACGCGTACGCCGACCGGCTCAACCGCAGCCACGACGCTTTGCAACGTTCGAACGCCGCCCGCATGGACGTGCCGGCCGAACGCAAGTTCGTCGGCTTCGACGGCTACCGCCAGGCGATGGATTCGCTCCGTGCCGGCGACATCGTCATCTTGACCACGCCTCCCGCCTTTCGTTGGGCTCAATTCACGTATGCGATCGAGAAGGGCCTGCATGTTTTCATGGAAAAGCCGATCACGGTCGACGGCCCCAGCACACGCCGCATGCTCGCCCTGGGCGAACAGGCGACACGCCGCAATTTGAAAGTCGCCGTCGGTCTGATGTGTCGCCATTGCGACGCCCGCAAGGAGCTGGCGGCCCGGGTGAAAGACGGGGCCATCGGCGACCTGACGATGCTCCGGGCCTACCGTGTGGCCGGACCCATCGGCAGCGCCCATGTCGGCCCGAAACCCGCAGATATGAACGAACTCGAATTTCAGATTCGCAATTTTCACGCCTTCCTTTGGGCCTCCGGCGGCGCGTTCAGCGACTTCCTCATTCATAACATCGACGAAGCGTGCTGGATGAAGGACGCCTTCCCGGTGAGCGCGAAGGGGTACGGCGGCCGGCACTATCGCGGCAACAACATCGATCAGAACTTCGATACCTACAGCGTCGAATACACCTTCGCCGACGGGACGAAGCTTTTCCTCGAAGGCCGCACGATGCAGGGCTGCGCTCAGGAATTCGCCACCTACATTCACGGCACGCGCGGCTCCGCGATTGTCTCGACCTCGGGGCACACGCCGGCACGTCCCCGCATTTTCCGCGGGCAGAATCAAACGAACAACGCCGATGTCGTCTGGCGTTTCGGCCAAAATCGCGAACCCGATCCCTATCAACTCGAATGGAACCATTTGCTCGACGCCATCCGCGCCGACCGCCCGTACAGCGAAGTTCAGCGCGGCGCCGAAGCGAGCCTGGCCACCGCCATGGGCCGCATGGCCTGCCACACCGGTCAAATCATCACCCGCGATCAGATGCTCGCCTGCGAACACGAGTTCGCCCCGGAAGTCGACCGTCTGACTCGTGATTCCGCCGCCCCGGTCGTCGCCGATGCCCAGGGGAAGTATCCCGTTCCTCGGCCCGGACAAGAGACGCGTCGCGAATATTGAGTTGTCGCCCCGCCGCGCTCGCAAGGGACGTAGATCGTTCGTAACGTCGAATTCCCTTGCGCGCGAAGGGCGGGCGAAGGGCTCACGGAACACTCGCGTTGCCAGCGATGCCGTTTGCGGATAAGACAAGTAATCTGATTGAAACAATCGAATCCGTTGAAGAGATCGAGCCATGAAACTGCGTAAAATTCACGTTCGCAAGCAACAACTGAAGCAAAAGCTTGACGCCGAGCGCAAGGCCAAGAACGCGATTCAGCCGGTGATCAAGAAGTGATTTTGCGAGGAAAGGTTCGCGACGCATCGCGAACCTTCCCTCGGCAGTCCGATCGGCGCTTTCAATTTGCCCGGATGACGACGATGGTCGCGTTGTCCGTGGCGCCGCGCAGGTTGACGAGATTGAGCAGGCGGCGTGCAGCTTCTTCCGCGGAAGTCGACGCCTCGCGTGTCAGCATCTTTTCCAATTCTTGATGGCTGATGTGGTTCGATAACCCATCGGAACAAACCACCACCCAGTCGCCGCGTTTAAGCCGGGAATGGTAGACGCCGGGATAAACATCCGGTTGGCCGCCCACGGCTTGCTGGAGTTCGTTTTTGCGCGGGTGGTTCTCCGCATCTTCGGCTTTGATCTGGCCGAGCTCAACGAGGCGATTGACCAGGGTCTGATCGCGCGTCAACTGTTGGAGCCGACCATTTTTGAGATGATAGACGCGACTGTCGCCGACATGGCCGACGACGACGTGCTGGGCGTCGACGTAAACCGCCTCGGCGGTGCAGCCCATGCCTCGTTTGCCTTTGCCCGGAGTGCGCGACGCGGCGAAGACTTCCTTATTCGCATGCTTGAGGCCGGCGTCGAAGAGTTTCTTGGTCGCTTCCACGTCGATCGGGCCGGGAAACGCGTCCTTGCCGGCAAGGCCCGCGAACATCGGTTGCTGCAGGAAGAAGGTCTTCATCTCAGCGATGGCGATGGCGGCGGCGACCTCCCCGGCATCGTAGCCCCCCATGCCGTCGCATAAGAGGATTAACGCGTATTCGTGAAGCTCGTCCTGGCGGGTGTCGACGCCATGCAAAAATGCGAGGGCGTCCTCATTCCCGGTGCGGACCATGCCCGTGGTCGTCCAGGCGGCGATGTCGAGGCGAACGCTGTCGAACGCCCGCTGGCAGACGGTGAGCGTTTTTTGCAGTTCGTCGAAACCGCTGGCGTCGATCTTGGCGGCCTCGTCGCTGGGAAAGCGCGCCCGCGGATCTTTCACGAAGGTCTTGTTGATGACGCGCGGAAAGAGCGGATGCACATCCGGAAAGCGCTCGGTGACTTGCTTGGCCGTGTATTGGCTCTCGAAGTCGGCGTCTTCGAGGCCATGGTGAAGGTATTCGAGGGAATAGAGGATGGCGCCCAGACTATAAAGGCCGGCCCTTGCGTCGACCTCGTGCGGCGCCCCGATGAATTCGGGAGCGGTGTAGTGCGTGCCGCGCAAGGGGGCGTCGACGGGGAACGGCAGCGGCAAGAGATCTGCGATATCCGTGCAGCGAACTTGGCCGTGTTCGTCGACGACGAAATGATCGGGGCTCAAGCATTCGAAAATCGCCCCGGCCTTGTGCACGACATCCATCGCCTGGGCGATTTGCTTCAGCAGGCCGTAGCGCGTGGCGGCGTCGCTGTCGGGATCGTCCCAGGCGTCCCACAAAGTTTGTCCCTGGGCGGCTTCGAGGACGAGGTATTCCGTGGTGTCGGCGATAAAGGAATCGACGACCGCGGGCAGGGCGGGGTGTTTGACGCGTTCCAGGCGATGACGTCCCCAATTCGGTCGCGGCCATTCCAGCAGCGTCTGAATCTCTTCAAGCGGTACGGTCTCGGCGACCGAAGCTTCCGGAACCGCATCGAACGTGGGCAACAATTCGTCTTCGACGGGGGTGGCGACCGGCGCAGGCTCATCGTCGAACTGAGCGGCGACAATCACCACGGGCACGCTCGGTTCCACGCTCGCATCAAGGGCGCGATAGCGCTTCACTCCAAGCTTTTCGCCGATGACCGCGCCAA
>JBAXFO010000167.1:0-8402 GCA_037139885.1 Planctomycetota bacterium | reverse complement strand
CTGCGCTTTGCGCAGCGGCGCATCGAACAGCCCATAAACGCCCGCCGAGACCGTGGCCGTCAACACCACCCAAAAGCGATGGCTCCACCAGCCAAACAGCCACAAAATCGCCCCGACCGCGGCCGTCAAACCGACGACGCCGGGGGACAAGCCACACAAGTCGGGCAAGAGATCGGGAGCGACAAGCCGCATGATGCCGTCCTTGACACGAGAACGCGGAACTCCGAGAAGATACCCCAAGTCGCCGATTGGGGTCAATCGCGAGATGAGGGGCGTCGAAAATCGTGCGGGCTAAACTGGGCGATAAACGAATTCTGCCCCGGCGGGGCAGCGGGCTGTAGCCCCGGGTGAGTTTCCGCGACGGAGCGGGAACTCACCCGGGGTTTTGTGAAACTGGCATCTCGCCCCGGCAGGGGCGACGGAATCGTCATGGATAGCGGAGCCCGACAGCGGGTCATTTTTCCTTCGTCCCTCCGGGACGACAATCGTTTCATCGATTTCGTACCACGGGTGAGTTCCCGCTCCGTCGCGAGAACTCACCCGTGGCTACAAACCACTGCCCCGCCGGGGCAGGCGTATGAAGCGAATCCTTGACCGACCGAGGATCATAGTGTTCATAATTTACTGGGCCAGCGGTTTGATCGAGGGATCTGATCGCGGATCAGGCCGGGCTCCATTCACCGCACCGCCCCGCCATTGACGCGTATCGTCTGCCCGGTCATGAACTGAGCCGCGGGGGAGACGAGCCAACGAGCGGCGGCGGCGATGTCTTCTGGGGTTCCCCAGACGGCGAGCGGCGTTTCGCGGCGTACTCGTTCTTGCCAAACTTCGGACGCCTTTTCGCCCCAGGCGGTGCGGATCCAACCGGGGGCGATGATGTTGACGCGGACTTCGGGGGCGAGAGTGAGGCTCAGGCTTTTTGAGTAGGCGGTGACGGCGGCTTTGACAGCTCCGAAGAGTTGGCCGCTGTCGCCTTCCATGCCCGTTTCGGATTGATCCCAGCCGATCGTGACGATGGAGCCTTGGCCGCGCTGCTTCATCCAGTGGCCCACGCGGCGCGTCGTCACGATGGTGCCGCGGAGGTCGATATCGTAGAGGGTTTGCAGTTTCTCTTCGAAGCTCGCCCTGGCGGCTGGGCCGGTGAGCGTGTCGGCGCCGGCGTTGTGGATCCAGATGTCGAGGCCGTTCCAGGTGCGCCAGGCGGCGTCGACCAGGCGAACGCAAGCGCTCGGGTCGGCGCAATCGGCGAGCAAAACCTCGCTCTGCACGCCTTGCTGACGACAAAGGTCCACGACCTCTTGAGCGGCGTCCGCGCGTCGGCCATGCACGAGGACATCGGCGCCGGCATCGGCCAGGATGAGCGCGATGGCTCGGCCGATGCCGCTCGTGGAACCGGTGACCATGGCGCGCAGGCCGGCGAGTTCGCGACCGCTTGAAGCCGTCGTCGCGCGTTCGAGGCGTTGCCGGAGCGACGTCAAAAGCGCCGATGCGGATTTACCGAAGACGGGGTGGATCCAATCGGGGGCGATCTCGGCGAGCGGTTCGAGAACGAAGAGGCGATCATGCAGGCGCGGGTGGGGCACGACGAGCGTTTTGTCGTCGATCGCTTCGTCGCCGAACGCGATGACGTCAAGGTCGATGGTGCGCGGACCGTTGCGTTCCGTACGAACTCGGCCCAACTGAGCCTCGATGTTCAGCAAGGTCGCGAGGAGTTCGTTCGCCGACTTATCGGTTGTGGCGCGAGCGATGCCGTTGAGATATTGTCCCTGGCTCGCGGGACCGCCGACGGGATCGGTGTCGCGGAGCGTCGAGACGCGTTCGCTGGCGATGCCGGCGCCGTTCATCATCGCGAGCGCGCGGTCGATCGTGCCGCGGCGGTCGCCGATATTGCTTCCGAGGGCGATGAAGGTGGTTGTCGGCATAAGACTTCAACTGCTCGCACTGCGATATTTCATGAGAGCCTGCCGAAAGAACCAGCGGCTCAAGAGAAGGACAGCGACCGTGGCGGCGAAGGTGTACGCAACCAGCACGGGATCGATGACGCGAACCATGACCTGGGCAGGAACGTTGGTCACCAACATGATCGGAATCGCGAACGAGAAGATCACGCCGACGACGGAAGCTGCGGGGCCCTGGAAGATTTCCCGAGGATAACGCATGAGCGTGCCGAAGAGCCACCACATTTCCATCAGGCTCTGATTGCGCATGAACCAAACCGACGCAGCGGTGAGCGAAATCAAAAACCCATACGCCATGCCGCAGCCGGAAACGAGCAGGGCGAGGAAGAGCATGCCGCGTTCGAAGCTCGGCCAACCGAGTTCCATCAGGGAAAACGCCATGACGCCGAAGCCCATCAAAACATTCGGGGCGCACGACCAGTCAATCGAACGGCACGAAATCAAGAATTGTTCGTCGATCGGTTTGAGGAGAAAGAAATCGAGATCGCCCGTGCGGATCAAGTCGGCGAACTGGTTGCAGTTTTCGAGAAACAGCGTCTCGATCAAACCGCCGACGGCGAAATACGTGCCGACGAAAAAGAGATACTCAGCTCTCGTCCAGGTGGCGACTTCCGACGTCTTCGCGAAGATCGTGTTGTAGAAGAGGAGGAGGATGCTCAGCCAAAGAATCTCGACGAAGATTTTGACGAGGAAATTGGTGCGAAACGCCAACTCGCGCAACAAGCTGAAGCGAGCCAACGCCAACCACAGACGAAAATAGCGGGCAACCATGCCGTTATTGTAACCGATCGCGACGAAACCGTCATGCTGGCGATGACCGCTTCCGTTGCGACCGATGCGGGGATGACGCAAACGCCACGCTCACTCGTCAACGTCCTGGCTCGGCACGGCGAAGTCGAAGCGGTCGGGGCGTTCGAGCGCCTCGAAGTCGCGACAACGCATGCGAATCGTCAGGAAATGCCGTTCGCCTTCGAAGACGATCCAGGTGTCGGGGTCGATCGCGGCATCGAGCAGCGATTTGATGCCGTATAGCCGACCGAACGGGACCAGGACGCCGCGTTCGCAGTCGGTGAACGTCTCCGCGATTTCGCTGACGCACGCGAGTCGAATCGTCATGTCGAGATGTTTACTGACGGCTTTCAGGTCGACGCGATGCGATGCGGGGAGCACGGCCAGGTAATAGCCGGCGGGTCCAGCGAGCAGCACGGCTTTCATGACGCGTTTGCCGGGAATGTGCAGCAAATGAGCCCGGCGCTGCGCGGTGAAGACCGGCGGGTGGACCATGGTTTCGTAGGGGACGTGGCTTTCGGTGAGAAAATCGGCGATCCGGATGGGACGACTCACGGCTAGACATGGGCGAGGAAGACAACTTCACTCGACACAAATCTAACCGCGCAGCGCCGCCGAGACTTGAATCGATCAGCCGCTTTTCGAAGGAAAACTGCGGGGACTGGTCGAAGTGTGACGATGTTGCCGGTTAAACCGCGTGCGCTTTTCGCCGCCAAAATTTTCTCCGCGAGAAATGGGCTTTGTGTTAGAGTTCACTCGTCCCGCCTGCCCGAATGCTCTTCCTGTCTTCCCTCCTCGAAGGGGCTCATCATGTTGACATTCTTCGATTCGGATCGTGCATCGGGCCGCCGCGACTTTTTGAAAGTCGGCTCGCTGGCTCTCGGCGGTATGTCGCTCCCCTGGTTCTTGCGGCCCGACGCCCGCGGCGAAAATCCCCTTTTGCGCGATAAGTCCGTCATCTTCTTGTTTCTGCATGGCGGCCCCAGTCAGTTCGAGACGTTCGACCCGAAAATGAACGCCCCCGCCAACATCCGCAGCGCCACCGGCGAGACCGCGACGAAAATCCCCGGCATCACCTTCGGCGGTTCGTTTCCCAAGTTAGCCGCGCGGGCCGATCGTCTGTCGATCGTGCGCTCGTTCGTAACCGGCGACGGCAACCACGATATCAAACCGATCGTGAGCCGAGATTCGTTTGGCGCGAATCTCGGTTCCATCTTTTCCCGCATCCGCGGCTCCAACGATCCCGACACCGGCATCCCGACGAACGTCGCTCTCTTCCCGCGCGCGGTCGAACCGATGGCGCAAGGGGCGAACGGCGTCGTCAACTTTCCCGCGTTCTTGACGACCGGACCTTTTGGCTCCGCGTGCGCCCCGTTCGATCCCAGCGGCGGCGGCGCGGTCATTAGCAATATGCGATTAAACGTCGCCATGAATCGGCTCGACGATCGCCGCAATTTGCTCCGCCAACTCGACGGCGTGCAATGGGCTCTCTCCGAGGGCCGGCAAGTGGAAGCTCTCGACCGCACGCAGCAGCAAGCGTTCGATGTGATTTTGCGAGGTGTCGGCGACGCGTTCGATTTGAACCGCGAAGATCCTCGCCTCCGCGAACGCTACGATACCGCTCCGCTCGTTCGCCCCGATCAGATCAGCCGGCGCTGGAACAATTACAACAATTACGTCGACAACGCCCGCTCGCTCGGCAAATTGCTCCTGCTCGCACGCCGGCTCTGCGAACGCGGTTGCGGGTTCGTGACTGTGACGACGAATTTCGTCTGGGACATGCATGCCGACAACAACAACGCCACCATGACCGAAGGCATGGGTTACATGGGCGGCCCTCTCGATCACGCGGTGTCGGTGTTGCTCGACGATTTGCAAGCTCGCGGCCTGAGCGAGAAAGTGTTGCTTGTGATGTGCGGTGAAATGGGACGCACGCCGCGTATCAACAACGCTGGCGGCCGGGACCACTGGGGCAATTTGGCCCCGCTGCTGCTCGCGGGCGGCGGTCTGCGCATGGGGCAAGTCGTGGGCCGTTCGCAGCCCAATGGCGGCGAACCGAACTCCGAACCGGTCCGCATTCCCAACCTCATCGCCACGATTTTGCAAACGCTCGTGAACACCGGCGAACTCCGGCTGTTGACCGGCATGCCTCGCGAAATTCAGCAAACGCTCGCCAGCCATGAACCGATCGCCGAACTCATGCCGTGACCAAATAGGCATGCCGAGTCGGCGCGTGCGGAAGCTCAGTGAGCCAAGAGCGTCGCGGCGACCAGCAGAACCGCCAGTGCGACAACGCCAGCAATCATCAGCATGAAAGCGCAATGGCGATCGTCGAGCTTAAAGTTCGGGGCAAGGTGAAAGAATCGTTTCATGGTCGGTCTCCAATTCGTCAACGAACATGGGGCGATCCGCTCGTGAGGAATTGCAACGGGCGTGCCGTTCGCGAGCACGATCGCCGCAAAAACCATCTCTTATCATAACTGACGCGTCATTTTGGCGTTGCGGATTTGTCGTCGACGGACAGCCTGATGTGCTGACCGATGCGATGTGTGCCGGGAACAACACGCGGTTGTGTCGTTCCCGACGCGTTCCCGGCGACCGATGCTTCGCAGAAGAGCGCTGTGCGACGAACCTGGCGGAGCGATGCAGCGTTAGAAGTAGCCTTCTTCGACCGGCTGTTGGGCTCGGCCGAAGTTGTCGTAGAAGGCATCGTGGAGAAGGAACACATCGTTGGGCCGAAGGTCGACCAGCGCCAGCTGCCGGCGCAGGTGTTCGAAGGCGTGCGGCCCGAGTCGGCGGGCGACGAGCGAGCGCAGGTGTTCGGAGCAGAGGTCGACTTCGATCGGGCGGGCGGCCCGCAGCGGATAGGTGAGATATCGCACCGTGCCGAGATGGTAGCAGATGGCGCAGCGGCACGAGTCGGTGCGTTCGATGATCGGCTCCGCTTCCCCGGCTGCCAAAAGCTCCAGGCACTGCGGACAGTACGACTTCCCCGCGACGCGATCCCAGTTCCGCGAGTGGTCGCCGCAGCGCGAGCACGCGAGTCGATGCGTCATGTTGGTGGCTTTGCCCAGCCGCAAGCGTTCCATGTTCGATTGGCCGATCGTGTTGAGAGAAGATGGTGAGAACTTCAGGACACTAGAATCATCGGATGGCGAAATGGGGGAATTGTGCGGGAAGGCGAAGATACGCGACAACTTTCGCGCCGCAGCCTTGTAGAACTGATGCGGACGGAACAATCGAAAAATGGTCGTTGCGGCGCGTCTGCGAGGGGTTTTTCGCGGCGGCGTTTCGAGCCTGCGCCGGGCTCACCATTCGAAACCATCGAGCCCATCTGCAGGCGAAGTGACGATGCTTTTCACGAGCGTTTGCAGTTCCTCGAAAACCTCCATGGAACGCTGCGGGCGGTGTGCGGGTTTGTAAGCAAGACAGCGATGAATCAAGTCGCAAAGCTCGGGCGGCGCACTCGGCGTATAACTCGCGACGGGCTCTAAAAGCTGTGCAAAGAGTTTGCTCGACATCCCGGGTTGGGCAGCGCTCGGCGGCAGTCGCCAGGTGATGAGGCGGTACATCGTCGCGCCGAAATTGTAGATGTCGGTCTGTTCGTTGGCGGTCTGCTCTTTGACCTGTTCGGGGGCCATGTATTCCGGTGTGCCTTGCACGCGCGACTTCGGCTCGCCGCGCACCCAGGCCAGGCCGAAATCGATCACCTTCAAATCGCCCGTTCGGCTGAGAAGGATGTTGTTGGGCTTGAGGTCGGCATGGTAGACGCCGCGGCGATGCATATGCACCAGCGCCGAGGCGATCTTTTCGAACGCGTGCACGAGCCGGGGAATCGACAACCGCGGCACGGCGTCGAGCGTCTTGCCATTGACGAATTCGATGAGCATATGGGCTTTGCGAACGCGGAAGAACCAGGTGCGTTCGAATTCGAGGCTATGGATTTTCGCGATATTCGGATGGCCGAGCATTTGGGCGACGCGGAACTCATGCCGGGCCTGGTCGAGGAATTTGATCTCCTCTTTCGAATCGATGGGCACGATTTTGAGCGCGTACTGCTTCCCATCCCGCGTCCGTCGGACGTGGAGAATCGAACTGTGGGCTCCTTTGCCAAGTGTGCCCAAGACTTGGAATGAACCGATCGGGTCTGCCATGGGAGTTGATCTTACCAAATGGTGGGCGGTTTCGGTATCCCGACACGTGAATAAACTTGCCGGCACGTGCGCCCCTTCGGTACGATTTCGTCGATCATTTCGCGTCACACTTTGGAAGGAATCCGATGCTCGCGCCGCAACCTGACCGCCCAGCCTCCTTCGGTTACAAATGTTCGTGGTATGCCGTTCGTACGAACGATACCGATGCTGTCGTCACCGCTCTGGGTTGGAAAGCCGCGGCGCCATCGACCTGGTTCGCCGGCATCGAAGCGGCTTATGGGGCAGGAGTTTTCATCACCCCGCCGCTGGGGCCGTGGACGCTGGTGGTCGGACGCGTTTTGGTCGATGACGATGTGCCGGCGAAGTTGAAACCGCTCAGTCAGGCGTTCGGCGAGGCGCAGTTTTTCTCGACCTATCGCGCCAAGCGAGTCCATGTCTGGGGCCTGGCGCGCAGCGGTTCGCTCATCCGCCACTTCGTGTTCGGCGGTTATAACATTCCGCCGGTTGTTGATTTTGGCGAACCGACGCCGATCGAACGGACGCTCGGCATCGGCACAGAAGAATTTGCGGCCAACGAATTTCAAGTGATGCAAATCGCCGGAGCGTGGAGCGTCAACCCGTCGGAACTCGAAGAACGCTTTAAGCAACCGGGCCTCGGCCGCCTGGGCGTTCTGTAGAAAGATTTACGGCCGGGGCATCAAGGAGCCGGATGAAGCGACGGGAGCCGGCGCTTGCAGAGTGGCTTCGATCCGCGTGAACAACGCCTGTACATCACGCGGCAATTGCTGCAATTCGCGAGCGAGCTGCTGACGTTCTTGCATTCGCATCCCCAGTTGTACGCGGAGTTCGACGACTTCGTTCGTGCGTTCGGTCATCTTCGCGTTGAGATCGTCCCGCTCCCGCTGGGCGAGGGCGAGCTGGGCCCGGAGTTCGTCGCGCTCGGCGAGGATCTTCTTGTGTTCGTCAGTCGCGACGGCTTCGTCGACGCGTTTTGCCGGTGAGATCGGCGCTTCAGCTCGCGTTTGCGGAAAAGTCGGCGGCGACGGAATCTCGATGCGCGGCTCGCTTTGTTCGTACGCTGTTTTCTTCGGCAAGGCCGGTGCGGCTTCTTGGGGATTCTGCAGAGTCGGACGATACGAGGCCGTCACCAGGCTCGGCGCGGCCGGGGGTAACACGGACGGCGGCATCGTCTTCGCCGGCATGGGCGTGGGACGAGCCGTGCTCCAGGCCGCCGCGGCGATCAATTCACGCGGCGCGGCGTCGCGCGAAGCGCTATTGCCCGCCAGATCGCTGCCGGCCACCCGCACATGCATGGCGACATCGGCCGTACTCAAAAGAAAGCATCCCGGCCTACCCGGCGCAGGAGACAGAGCCCGCTGTTCGCCGTCGTTTGTCGTGACGACCGCTTGAATCGAGGGCAGATCGGCATTGGCGTCGGCCATCTTGACGCTCAAAATCGGCGCCCCATTTTCGATCGAGGCCGAACCATCGAGCGTTGGCG
>JBAXFO010000166.1:0-8403 GCA_037139885.1 Planctomycetota bacterium | reverse complement strand
CCTTGGTGTCGACTCAACATCCCTTCGGGATCGACCGTCAGCGAAACGATCGGCACGGCATGTTTGCCGGCTTGCAAGAACGTATTGGGAAAGCCCTCCGAACCGGAGGTGCTGACGAAGACGCGGGCTCGTTGGAAAATCACGTCGACCTCGGCGAACGGAACTTTCTTGATCACCGCCACGTTGTCAGGCCGGGTCTGCATGAGTTGTTCGAAGCATACCGGATCGTCGGGATTGAGGATCGCGAGGAACTTGACCTCGGGACAAAGCCGGGCGAGATCGAACAGCAGTTCGGGCCGTTTATGAAAGCTCGTCCGCGGCTGGGCGCGACCGATCCAGAGAGCGATGTCACGTTCTCGCTGGGGCGCTTCAAGGGGTTCGAGCGTCATCGGATTGCGGATCACGAGGGCGGTGCGCTGAAAGTTTTCGCGCAGAAGGTCGGCCTGAAATTGCGTTTGTGCGATGATGAGGTCGGCGTTTCGCAGCGCGAAGGTTCGCGGCGTGAGACGATCGCGATCTTCGGCCGGTTCGGGCGCCACGTCGATGTCGTGAATCAGAAACAGGAAGGTTCTTGGTCCTCCCGGACGTCGGCATGTGGCGATGATGTCGGCCGTGATTTCATCGATGTGAAACAGGCAATAAGCGTCGGCGGGGTGGCGGGCGTAAAAGGAAAGCTGCCGGGGGCGATACGCGGCGCGGCTCGCCCAACGCCGATAGAAGATGCGATGAAACGCCAGGACCGGAATCTGCCACAACAGAGCAGAGCGCCACGATCGGATGCGGAAATAGGGAAATGTCGCGCGAGGCTCGCAGGCCGCGAGATAGCCGGCGTACGCCTCTTCGAAAAACCGTTCGGAAAGCCAGGGCTTGGTCGGATCGACGACGACGGCGATGTTATCGATGATCTGCGTGGCGGGTTGTCCTTCGCCGGCCACCAGGAAGGTGACGTCGAATCCGGTCCGCCGCTGCAATTCCGCAGCGAAGAATTTCGCGCGCACCTCGGCCCCGCCGAAGAGCCGCGGCGAAGCGGCATCGAAAAGCGGGTAGGCACGCAAGCAATGAAAGCTGACGCGCAGCGGCCGCGGCGATGGCGAGGCAGGGGAAGACAAGGTCCACCTTTCGTTCCAAATAAGGCCGCGGCGGTCGGTTGCGAATTACAATAGTGATATGCGTTTTTCTGTCGCCCTATGCACGTACAACGGGGCCAAATACCTGGAACGACAACTCGCCAGCATCGCGGCCCAGTCCCGCATGCCGGATGAGCTCGTCGTTTGCGACGATCGTTCGAGCGACGCCACGGTCGACATCCTCGAAGCCTTCGCCCGCCAGGCGGCGTTTCCCGTCCATATCCACGTCAATCTCGTGAATCTCGGCTCGACGCAAAACTTCGAGCAAGCCATTCGGCGCTGCACGGGAGACTGGATCGCCCTGAGCGATCAGGACGACGCCTGGGCGCCGACGAAACTGGCTCGCTTCGCCGAGGCCATCGCGTCGGGCGCCGATGTGGGCCTCGTCATCTGCGATGGCTGGCTTTGTGGCCCCGATCTCCAGCGAACCGCTCTGCGTGCGTGGCCGAACATTCCCTTTACGACAGCCATGCAAACGCGGTTCAATCGCGGCGACGGGCCGCGGTTGATGTTGCGCTATAACGTCGTCACCGGGGCAGGGGCCGCGTTTCGGGCCGACTTGCGCGACATCGTCCTGCCGATTCCCCCAAGCTGGGTCCACGATGGCTGGATCGGCTTTCTCGCCGCCGCCGTGGCCGACGCTCGCGCTCTTCCCGACCCCCTCTTCGATTATCGCCAGCACGCGAGTCAGCAGATCGGCATCCAAAAGCTCTCGCTCTGGCGTCAGATCAGAACCGCGTATTACCGCCTCGATCGTCCTTATTTTAATCTGCTTACGGAGGGTTTTGAGGCTCTGGCCGCCCGCCTCGGCCAATTTCCCGGGCGCCTCCGCGACTCGGAGCTCTTGACCTGGGCCAACGACAAAGCCCGGCACTGCGCCGTGCGGCGCGACATGCGCGGCAGCCCCCGCTGGCGCCGCGTCGTCGACGCCACACGCGAACTCGCCGCGGGCCGCTATCATCGCTTTGGCCTGGGCCTCAAGGCGTTCGCTGTCGATGTGTTGATGCGCTAAATAAGTGAGCTCGATTCGGCTGAGGTAGCCCGACGCGTGAGCGAGGGTGAACGGGGATGGCCCTGACGCACGACGAAGGTCTCGACCGCGCCACCCTCGCTCACGCGTCGGGCTTCCAGCGAAATCGCGCACGGTCATTTAGCGTGAATGCGGCGCCGCGGCGAACCGATCTTAGCCGAGCACGCGTCCGGATTTTCGATTCCGCTCCACCTTGGCGGCGGTGGCGGCGGCGATGGCGCGCCACCAAGCTTTCCAATCCCCTTTGCCGTGAATGCCCCAGCCGAGATAAATGCGCAGGAAACGCAGACGATCGGTGCGCGTCAGCGCGGGCCCGGAGTAGAAGCTGGCGTTGAGCCGGGCGAGGTTCTGCACGCGGCGACGTTTGGTCAAATGCTTGTGCCGCGTCACGCCGACCAGGTCGATGAACCAGAGGGTTGTCGCCGCCACGGGAAATGGCGAGGGCCAGATGGGCCGTGGCGCGCCCGCGGGCGTGTCTTCGGTCGCGATCGCGTTCACGAGCAAGTTCGCCGCCTTCAGATCGCGATGCGAAATGTGGCGGCGATGCATGGCCCGCACGGCTCGGGCGACGCGTTCGATCTGCCGCCGCAGACGTCGCTGCCTGTCCGACGGCGTCAACGCGCTCAAGCCGTCGATATAGCGGTCGAGTTCTTGCACGTTGTCCAGCTTCTCGGTGACGAGATAACCTTCGTGAAGGAGCCCGCCCCGGCGCCGATGCAGCATCGCCAAAGGCCGCGGCGTGGGGAGGTTGCGTTCGAGAAATCCCTGCCCGGCGATCCACGAACGAAGAATCGGCGTCGCCCGGGCCAGGGCCGCCAGGGGATCGGTCCAGCGCGTGGCCCCGATCTTCTTGACGATCGCCGAGCGCGGCGCCCCCTCGATCACGGCCGTGATTTCCGCGACGGTCGACGTCTTCGAATGTTTGAGAATGCGGGCGTTATGAAACAAGGCCTCGGGATCGCGGGCGAAACGGGCCAGCCACTCGTCGTCCATGCCGCGGATCGCCATGCCCGAGTGTTGGCGGCCCGAAACGGTTTGATAGTAGCGATTGCGGACGACGCAGCGGCGATCGCGATGAGCCCAAAATCGCAAGCAGTATCGCCATGCGTCATGTTCGATGACGCGGGCGAGATCGAAGAGGGCGTGGTCGCTGGCGAGCTTTTGCGTGGGGGCGATCCAGCCGCGCGCGGCGGCGTAAGAACGCAGGAAACGCAGGCGATCGGGCCGTTCCGTCGCCTGCAGACAGCCGGCTGCGAAGAGGGCGAGATTCTTGAAACTGCGGCCACGCGCGAGCGTTCGGCCCAGATGCACGGCATCGAGATCGACCAGGAAAAGCTCGTAGCCAGCGCCTGCGGCACGTCCGACGATATTGCCCGTATGGAGATCGCGGTGATTGACGCCCGCGTCATGCAGCTTCGCGAGAAAACGGCCCAGAGCCGCGGCAAGCTCCTGGCGCTGGCGACTTGTGAGTTCGCTTTCGACGAAGATGCGGTTGAGAGGCGCGACATCGTCGATGGCGCGTGTGACGACGAAACTCTCGCCCACGCCGCTCCACGAGGCCCGAACGCCCCAACCGAGCGGCTGCGGCGCGGGGACACCGCGCCGAGCGAATTCGGTCAAGCGGTCGAACTCACGTCGGGCCTTGGGCGCGCGAAAGCGCTGACGCCACCAGGTCAGTTGATCGGGAAGATGATGCTGCTTGACATAAAACGCCAGCCCCGGCAGGTCGACGCGAAAGACGGTGCGCTGGGGCCCGCGTTTGACGATGCGTGCGGCTCCTTCGGCCAGCCAGCGCGTGATGGGCCATGCCTCATCGTGCGGCCAAAAGGCAGCGAGGGCGGGCGAAAGCTGCCAACGCGAAGGAGATGTTAGCCGATCGACGCGAGAGACGGTTGCCATGAGCGGTCGTCCGTGACCGAGAGATTAAAGTCGTCGCCGGATGGTAAACAAAGCGGGCAAGAGGGGCAAGACGAGATCGAAAGGCGTGGGGGACGTCTCGGGATGAGTTTCTTCTCCTTGCAAAAAGACCAACGGCGGAACGCACGTTCGTTCGCAGCGGGATTTCGCTCGTTGAAAAGCGACGCTCCGTCATTATCTTGATGGGTGTTTGAGCAACGGTCATCGAAGGGGACGCGTCGACATGTCCAACGTGCATATCAGCAAACATCCCCTCGTGCAGCACTGGCTTGCGCAGCTGCGAGACAAGGCGACACCGCCGGTAGCGTTTCGCCGCCTCGTTCACGATTTGTCGCAAATTCTCTTTATCGAAGCTTCGGCGGATTTGGCCCTTGAGGAGATCACGGTCGAGACGCCGATGACGTCCTGCCCGGCGAAGCGGCTGAACGAACGCATCGGGCTGATTCCGATTTTGCGGGCCGGGCTGGGCATGGCCCAGGCGGTGCTCGACTTCATTCCCGAGGCCCAGGTTTGGCATCTGGGGCTGTATCGCGATCACGAGACGTGCCAACCGGTCACGTATTACAACAAGCTCAACGCAGGCGCAGGCCTGGATCGCTGCTTCGTCGTCGATCCGATGCTGGCGACGGGGGGCTCGGCGGTGGCGGCGATCGAAATTCTCAAAGAACGCGGCGTGACTCGGATCTGTCTGCTGTCCTTGATTTCGTCGCCCATCGGCGTGGAACTGCTCCGGGCCGCCCATCCCGATGTGCCGATTTACCTGGCCGCCCTCGATAGTCACCTGGATGAAAACAAGTACATCATTCCCGGACTGGGCGATGCAGGCGATCGGCAATTCGCGACCGCATTGTGATGGGAACTCGTTCGCGGCTCTCCGCAGGAGAGCGCTGCCGTCACGCATCTCGAAGACGCCGGTTCTCGCGATCGACCTCGAACTATGTTTCCTGCGTGCGTGAAGGCGAACGCTCTCCTGCGGAGAGCCGCGAACGGGCGACCGTTCGCGTCACGACGCCGCCAGCGCGAGCTCGAGCGGTTTTTGCAAATATTTGATGACGGCGTTGCCGAACGTCACGGCGGCGGACCCGTCGAGCACGCGATGGTCGAAGCTGAAGGAAAGAAAGACCATATCGGCCGGCACGACTTGGCCGCGGCGATCGAAGACGGGGCGTTGCACGATCTTGCCGATGCCGATGATGCCGACTTGCGGTTGGTGGATGATCGGGCTGGCGAAGAGGCCGCCGATGCCGCCGATGGAGGTGACGGTGAACGTGCCGCCGCGGAGATCTTCGAGGCGCGATTTGCCGGCCCGGGCTTCGTCGCTCAATTTCTGAATCTCGCGGGCGATGTCGAGCAGGCTCTTTTGGTCGGCGTTGCGGATGACCGGCACGATCAAACCCGCGGGCGTGGCGACGGCGATGCCGACGTGATAGGCGTCGTGCAGGACGATCTCTTCGGCCTGCTCGTCGAGCGACGCATTCACGATCGGCACTTCACGCAACGCCAGAGCGACCGCCTTGACGAAAAACGCCAAAAACGTCAGCTTCACGTCTTTTTGGCCATAGAGGGCGCGCAGGCTTTCCCGGGTGCGCACGAGGTCGCTGACGTCGCATTCGTCGACATAAGTGAAATGCGGGATGCTGCGCGTCGACTGCACCATGTGCTCGGCGATCTTGCGGCGCAGTCCTTGAAGCTTGACGCGGGAGCCGGCCCGACCGAATTCCGACGAGGGGGCGGCAGCGGCGGGGGGAGCGGCCAAATCGCCGATCAAGATGCGGCCATCAGGCCCCGAACCGACGATGCCGGCCAGATCGATGCCTTGTTCGCGGGCCCGTTGCCGGACGGAGGGAGCGGCTTTCACGGCCGTCGCCAAGGGAGCCGCAGCGGGGGATGTTTCCTTGGCGGGTTTCTTGCCGTTGTCGCGACTGGGAGCGGCCGGGGGAGCAGGCATGGTTTTCGCGGCGGTAGGCGTCGCCGCTTCATCGTACGCCAGAATCACCTGGCCGATTTTCAACGCTTCGCCCGGCGTCGCCGCCAGCGAGGCGATCACCCCGGAGAAGGGCGACGGCACTTCCATCGTCGCCTTGTCGGTGAGGACTTCGAGAAGCGCCTGCCCGGGGACAATGGCGTCCCCAACGCGGACCAGCCAGCGCGTCATCTCGGCTTCGTAGACCCCTTCGCCGAGTTCGGGAAGTCGAAAATCCATTAGGTGTCTCCGGCCCAATCGGGATGAAACCGTTTGACCCAAACTCTCGTTGTATCATTTGGGCCGGCAATTCCCACATCGGCGCACCCCGGCGTCGCGTGCGCCGAGCCGGGGGCGGGGACGTTTCGGCAGCGAGTTCTATAATGCTCGCAATGGAATTTCACCGTCCCGCGACACGCGCGCCTGGGCCCTCGCCCACGGCGGAAACGCCCCTTGAAGGAGCGACTCATGGCTGAAGGGCATCCCGCACATCGTGACCCCTCGGGCTGGCCAGTGACCAAGTTGTTCACCGCCTTTCGCATCGCCCTGGATCTCAAAAAACTCGCCCTCGCCGCGGCGGGCATTTTCGCAACCTATCTCGGTTGGTGGGTGCTGAGCGCGGTTTTCTATACCTCCGCGCCGCAGTGGAAAGTTTACGAAAAAGAATATTCCTCCCAGAAACAAGCCTGGGACGCCTTCAGCCGCGACCGCGCCCGTTGGCGTTTGCTTCACGAACTCGCCGCTCCCCCGACCGTCGGCCGCGAGGAAGCCGCTGATATCGCCCGCTCGGCCGAGGAGTTCGCGGATCTCGAAGGCGTCGTCGAAGGCCGCAAGCCGGTCCGCATCGACGTCGCCGCCATGAAGCTTATCGTGGGCGGCGCGACCGAATACAAGTTCAGCCTCACCAATGCCGTGAAGCCTGTCGCGCCAGCTACCGACGAAGCGTCGAAGCAAGCCGAAGCCGCGTACCAGGCCGAGCTCGACAAACTTAAAGCGATTGGCCCCGTTCCGTTCGGCGATCTCATTGTCAACGAGAAAGACTCGACCGTCACCATCGACGGCAAGACTCTCCGCATCGACAGCGAATTCGAATCGCTCCGCTACAATCGCAGCCGGGTGAAACCGTTGGCCCTTTTGTCCGAAGAGTCGCGGATCCTTTACAATCAGGCCCTCGTCAATCCGCGAGTCAAGCCGGCGGGGCGCTTCCGCGTCTGCCCGTGGAACGAATATCGCGGGCCGAATCCGTTTCTCCTCGTCATGAACGTCGTGCATGGCTCCGATGTGCCGTTCAGCCGCGAACGCGGCGGCTTCACCAGCTGGCTGCTGCACGATCAACTCCCCGTGCTGCTCGAACCGATCGTCAAATTTCTGTCGCCGATCTACTACCTCTTCAAACCGGAAGCGGGCGGTTGGCGCAATTGGACGTATCTCGTACTCATCATTCTTTGGAACCTCGCCGTCTGGGGATATTTCGGAGGCATCATCTGCCGGCTCTCGGCCGTGCAGTTCGCTCGCAATGAGAAAATTCCCCTGTCGGAAGCCATCGACTTCGTCAACACGCGGGCGAAGCACTTTTTCCTGGCGCCGTTGTTTCCGCTGATCTGCTTGTTCGGCCTGGCGTTCCTCCTGGGAGCGTTCGGCTTCGTGACCGGCTGGACCTATTTCTTCGGCGACATCGTCGTCGCGGGCTTGTTGTGGCCGCTCGTCATCATCATGGGTTTGGTGATGGCGGTGCTGCTCGTCGGCCTGTTCGCCTGGCCGCTTATGTATCCGACGATCGCCATCGAAGGAAGCGACAGCTTCGACGCCCTCAGCCGGTCGTATAGTTATCTTTACCAGGCTCCGTGGCAGTTCCTTAGCTATGTCGGCATGGCTCTGCTTTACGGAGCCGCACTGGTGTTCTTCGTCGGCTTCATGGCCTCGCTCACGGTTTATCTGGGCAAATGGGGCTTCAACAAGGCTCCGTTCATAAGCTCCGAAAACGCCAAGAGCGACCGCACGTCGGTGTACCTCTTCGCCAACGCTCCGACATCGTTCGGCTGGCGCGATCTGTTCTTGCAAGACAGCGAATGGGCCAGGCCCGTGGAAGCCATTCCCGGTTCGACGCCGGTTCATTACGAACTCCGTAAGGACTATGTCGATGCGATCTCGTGGAGCAATCGCATCGGCGGCTGGCTGGTCACGCTGTGGCTGAGCCTGTTGTTCTTGCTCGTCGTCGGCTTCGGCTACAGCTATTTCTGGACGGCGAGCACGATCGTTTACTTCTTGATGCGGAAAAAGGTCGACGACACCGACTTCGACGAGATCTATCTCGACGAAGACGAGATCCCGCCGCCCCCACCGCCCGCGCCGGCTCCCCCCAAGGA
>JBAXFO010000165.1:0-8415 GCA_037139885.1 Planctomycetota bacterium | reverse complement strand
TACGAGGCCTTCGCGGATGCGATCGAGGACTTCTGAGGGGGGCGGGTCGGCAGCGGTTGCGCCGGCCAGCGTGTTCGCCACATGATCGCTGGCGCCGAGGGCGGCGGCGAGGGCGTCGAGGAGCAGCGATTGTTGGCCGCGCTGGCCGAGGGCGTGGCGAATCAAATCGGCTCCGAGTTCGCCGGCGGTTTGGGCGAGGCGTTGATCCTGGGGAGAAAAGCCGCCCGGTTTATCGAACAGTTCGAGCACGGCATGAATGCCCGGCGCGATCGCCATCGGCGCGACGAGAAATGCCGTGCGGCCCTGCTCGAACGGGTACAAACTGAGTTGTGCCGCATCGCCCGCCGATAGATTCATCACGCAGGCTTGCTGCCGGCTGACCGCGGCGCCGGCGAGCGATTGCGCGAATGGCGTGGCGCCCGTCGCCGTCTCCTTGCCGTCGACATCGTACGCCCGCTGCCATTCGGCGGGAGAGCGGGCGGCGTCGTAGTGGCGAACCAGCAACACGCCGTTCTGCGCTTGCGTCGCTTGTACGGCGAAGCGAACGAGATGACGCACGGCTTCGGGCAAGGGCACAGGGTCGGTGAGGGCCGCCGTCGATTGCACGAGCGGCACGGCCTTCTCGATCGTCGCCCGAAATTGCTCGAGGCTGGCTTGCAAAAGACGCGACCGCCGGGCGGGACGCAGTTGATCGAGCTGCCGGCGCACGGCCCGCAAGAACGAATCGCGATTCAGGTCGTGGTTCTTGTCGAGATAATCGCGAACGCCCATGCGCATGGCGTCGAGCGGCGTCGCCTGATTGGCGAAACCTGTGACGAGAATCGCCACGATGTTGGGATGGAAGACGACGAGATCTTGAAGCAGATGCAGGCCGTCGTCGCCGGCGCCGAGGTTCCAGTCGAGAATCGCCAGGTCGATGGTTCGCTGGTTGGCCAGTTGCAAGGCCGACTCGGCATCGCCGGCCGTGACGACGCTGCACCCCAGCGCCGCCTCGGCGAGCCATTCGCGAAACGTCTGACGGACCGATTCCTCATCATCGACGATCAAGATCGTTTCGGCGGACGGCTGCATGATGCGGGCTCCTGACTGGGGGGCGATCGAATCCCGCCAAACGCACCGCAACTACTTCTTCGGAGCGATGCACCAAAGATGGCGGAATGTGCGTAGGAAGATTTCGCCATTGGAGATCGCGGGCGAAGAGTTCGTCTGTTCCCCCGCGCCGAGTCGGTTGGTCGCGAGCAGTTCGTACTTCGGGCTGGCGTTGAAGACGAGCGTGGAGCCGTCACGCATCATCACGTAAAGCTTGCCGTCCGCCGCTGCCATCGAACCCCAGGTAACGCCGGAGCCGGGACGCTCTTGCACGTTCCAAGTTTCCTTGCCCGACTCCAGCTCGTAACACCGCGGCATGCCGTTTTCGTCCATGATGTAAACGTGGTCGCCGACGATGACTCCGGAACCGACGCGTTGGACGTTCTTGGGGTGGATCCAGAGCCGATCTTTGGTGATGTTGTCCGTGCCGCCCAATTTGACGGCCAGGGCTGCGCCTTGATATCCCGACATGGCGACGGCGATGCCCTTGGCGTAAAGCGGCGAAGCGTACATGTGACTATTGACGCCGCGGGTGTACCAAAGTTCTTTGCCGGTGTTCGGATCGAAGCCCTTGAAATGACCGGTCTTGTCGTCGGGGGCGCCCTTGACGTCGGACGACATCGCGAGCAGGAGTTGATCCTGGCCGTTGACGTTGACGATCAACGGCGTGCTCCAGGCGCCGACTTTTTCATCGTGCTCCCAGACCGTTTTGCCGGTCGTTTTGTCGACGGCGAGGAGGAAGTTGCGATTCTGCTTGAGCGTGGGGCCGCACAGGAGAATGGCGAGATCTTTGTACAAGACGGGGGAGGAGCCGTGGCCGAAGGCATGGTCCCATTGCCCGAGGTCGGTCCGTTTCCAGAGCTCTTTGCCTTCGAAATCGTAGCAGTGCATGCCCGCCGAGCCAAAGCTGACGACGACGCGTTGGCCATCGGTGACGGGCGAGAGGTTGGCGTACCAATCGGGAGTCCAGTTGCGTTCCTTTTCGGCGTATTCGACGTCCTTCTTCCAGAGCTGCTTGCCGGTGGCGCGATCGTAGCAGAACAGACTGCGCTCGCTGCCGCCCTTTTTGGCCTGCGTGAGGAAGATGCGATTGCCCCAGATGATGGGGGTGGAGTTGCCTGGATTCTCGAGCGGGATCTTCCACTTCACATTCTCGGTTTCGCTCCACGTCAGCGGCAAGCGCTGCTCATCGCTGACGCCCTGGCCCGTCGGACCGCGCCAGGCCGGCCAATCGCCAGCGTTCGAACTTGCCGCCAGGCCGCTCATCAACCCCAAGACGAGAATGAATCGGTTCACGGTCGTATCCCTCCGAAAATGCGGTGAGAATCGCTCGCAGATATCTTACGAAGCCAAGCCCCCAAAAAGGGAGTGAAGCTCGCTCTGTATCAGAAAGGAAATGAGAGAAACGCCAACGCACTTTCGGTGGGCTTCGCCTGGCTGGCTCCGCCCACCTACGGAATGGCTTTAGAAGAGGCGGATGCCGAAAATGCGGAGAACGAGGAAGTAACCGACGATGCCCAGGGCCATGCCGGCGACCATGAAGAGGAGGTAGCGGGCCCATTCGTTGCCGGCTTCTTCGTAGGGCGTATCCTCCGGAATATCGAGAAAGACGGGGCCAGGAGCGTTCGCGGGCTTGGGCACATCGACGGGCTTCTTGAGCGGGCCGGATTTACTGGTCGACAGCGGATTCGGGCCGGACTTGGTCGTCGGGTCGGCAGCCGCTTGTTGCGCCAAGACGACAGGATTTCGCGGCTGCGTCTTGTCCATCGAATCGGGTATGGTGCCGGAACGGTCGATGTCGATGGCCAGATCGCGAAATTCGGGATGCTGCCGAAGCGGTTCGAATGGGCCTTGCTTCGACTGAGCGATGCGGATGTTGATGGCGTCGCCCAAGAGATTCTCCTTGAGCGAACGGCGAATGCCCTGCTTGGTTCCCTTCACCGTGTGCACGACGCCGTCTTCGTCCTTGTAAACGAGATACCACCACTCGCTCGTTTCCTCGACGCATTCGTCCGACGAAACCTTTCGCGTCGATTGGCCGGTCAAATCTTCGACGAACTCCCGGCAACTTCCCGCGCGCAGATTCGGATCCGCGCTCATCGAGCGGCGAATCGCCCAGTCGATGCGTTCGGAAATTTCCGGGTTCACTTTGCGCGGAGCCGGCAGATCGTTGTTGATCTTCTTCATCCAGGCGTCGAGCGGATTGAGCGAACGGAACGGCAACTCGCCCGTGACCATCATGTACAGGGTCGCCGCCAGCGAATAAATATCGCAGCGGACATCGGCCTTCTTGGCGTTGCGAAATTGCTCGGGAGCCATGAAGTGAGGCGTGCCGAGGCCGCGGCCCGTGCGTGTGAGATTCTGGTCCGCTTCGAGTTCTTTCACGAGTCCCAGATCGGTGACTTTCGCCTGGCCTTCGTTGGTGATCAGAATATTGTCCGGCTTCACATCGCGGTGAATCAGGCCGAGTTTGTGAGCTTTGTGCAAACCCTGAGCGGACTGGCAGATGATGCGGATCGCTTCGTCTTCGGCGATGGCTCCCTCGCGCTCGATGCGGGCGCCGAGCGATTCGCCTTCGACGAATTCCATCACCAGAAACGGCGTTTCGCCATCGCGCCCGAAATCGAGAGCTCGGACGATATTGGGATGATCCAACGCCCGGGCGGCCGTGTATTCTTGTTCGAAGCGCTTGAGAAAGACCTGATTGCTGAGCAAATGTTTCGGCACGACTTTGATGGCGACGACTTGACCCGTGATCTGATCGCGCCCGCGATACACCGTCCCCATGCCGCCTTCGGCGATTTTTTCGACGAGATCGTAATGCGAAATCGCCTTGCCGTTCATGATGGTTCCCGCGGTCATCGCAAAACGCCCTCCGACTATTGGGGATTCGGGCGCAAAAGGGAGCGACGCCACGATGACCCTCACTATTGTGCGTCGCTAAGGCAGCATTGTCAAAAAATGCCGAAGATTTGGATTGCGCGGAAGTTCGGGCAGAGCGATTCCCCAACCTGCGCAGGGGAATTATCCTTCGAGAGAAGGGGAAACGGCTGATTCTGTTCGTGCGAAGCGTAAACCTTCATCTTTTTTTTTGATCGGATATGTTCCAGGAGACGCGGTGAACAATTTCCGGCAGAACATCAGCTGTCGTGAGGTGAAGATGAAAAGCAGAAATGGGCCAAGCCCGGGGACGAGGTACTCCGCGATCAGGCCCCGTAAGGATGGACGGCGGCCGTCATCAGGCCCACCGCGCGAGCACGAGACGCCAAATTAGCCACCACCGATCAGGAGACGACGACAGCGTGCCCCCGATGGGCATCCTCGATTGGCGTCACGACAATTTCGACGTGCTGTCCGAGAGCGTTGAGAAAGCGGAAGAGACGATCGATGGAGTAGCCCTGGACTTGGCCGCGAATGAGGGCCGACACCTTCGACTGGTCCAATTGAAGGAGCTGCGCGGCTTTCACTTGGGTGAGCTTGCGATCGGAAATGACTTCGCGAATGCGCTGCACCAGCTTCGCTTTCGCCAGTGCGATTTCCGGGTGCGGAAGATCGAGGTCGGCAAAGACGTTGCCGCTGCTACGCTGAATGGAAATCGGTTCCTCAGCGGCGTTCTCGGTATTTCGCTTCTTGTTGGTCGAGCCATTCCGCATGGTGAATCTCTGCCTGCCTCAAACGTCGCTTGATTTTCTCGATTTCTTCGAGTGGCGTCTTGATTCCACTCTTGGACTTCTTCTCGAATGCATGCAGGACGTAGACGATTCCTGCGAACTTGACCGTGTAAACCGCTCGAAACGCATTGCCGTCGTTGCACTCGACGACTTCCAAAACACCAGCGCCGCCAAAACCTTTCAGTGGTTTTGCATCCGGGTGTTTCGCCCCGTTCTGGGCGTCGAAAAGGGCCTGCCCGATTGTTTGTCGGACGGACTTCGGAAACGACTTGAGATCCTTCAAACTCGATCCAACGAACTCAACTGGTTTTGGGTTCGTATTCTCTTTGAAAATCTTGTCACTCGACATGTCGATTATGCCATATCTGGCATACCTCCACAAGCATATTCGAGCAATTTGCCAATTCCCGTTCCACACCGCGCATTATGCAAAAATATTTCGCGGCATGCAAAAACGGGGAGAACTAACGAGCAATGTCTCGTTTCACAGTGCGAGTGGAGGGGCCCAATTTCGATACGGTGGGATGCGAGGCCGGTGACAAACGATGAAGGGCAGTCTTTCGACCGCCCTTCATCCAAATTCCGTTTATTGCCGTGCACTTACGCGCTCTTCTTATCCGGCGTCGGCAGTTTCTGGAACAGCGGTCGTTCCTTCTTGATCACCGCCGCGTCGATGACGAACTTCTCTTTGTTCTCGAGGTCGGGGAGGTCGAACATGACGTCGGTCATGACTTCTTCCACGATGCTGCGGAGGCCGCGGGCCCCGGTGTCGCGTTCTTTCGCGAGGTGGGCGATGGCCTTGAGGCCGCTTTCGCTGAACTCGAGCTCGGCGCCTTCCATCTCGAAGAGCTTCTGGTACTGCTTGACCAGGGCGTTGCGCGGTTCGCAGAGGATCTTGACCAGGGCGGTTTCGTCGAGCGGGTCGAGCGGCGACAGCACCGGCAGGCGGCCGACGAACTCGGGGATCATGCCGAAGTCGATCAAGTCGTCGCTGGTGACCAGGGAGAAGAGCTCGCCCTGTTCGCGTTCGCGTTCTTCGTTGTTGGCGCCGAAGCCGATCATCTTCTTGCCGAGGCGTTTGCGGATGATGTCTTCCAGGCCGACGAACGTGCCGCCGCAGATGAAGAGGATGTTCGACGTATCGATCTGAATGTATTGCTGTTCCGGATGCTTTCGGCCACCCTGCGGCGGCACGTTGCTGACGGTGCCTTCGAGCATTTTGAGCAGGGCTTGCTGAACGCCTTCGCCGGACACGTCGCGGGTGATGCTGACGTTCTGCGAGGTCTTCGCGACCTTGTCGATTTCGTCGACATAGATGATGCCGCGTTGGGCGGCTTCGATGTCGAAATCGGCGGCGTGCAAAAGCTTGAGGAGCAGGTTTTCGACGTCTTCGCCGACATAGCCCGCTTCAGTCAGCGTGGTGGCGTCGCCGATCGCGAAGGGGACGTCGAGAATGCGGGCGAGCGTGCGGGCGAGCAGGGTCTTGCCCGAACCGGTGGGGCCGATGAGCAGGATGTTGCTCTTATCGACTTCGACTTCCTTGTGGCCCCCTTCGTCGGTGAGGCTCAGGCGCTTGTAGTGATTGTGGACGGCGACGCTGAGCACCTTTTTGGCCCGGGTCTGGCCGATCACATATTGATCGAGCTTCTCCTTGATGGTGCGCGGGGAGGGAATGTTGGACGTCGTCGAGCGGGTCACGCCGCGGCGGCGCTTTTCCTGATCGATGATGGACTGGCACAGTTCCACGCATTCGCCGCAAATGTAAACGTCGCCCGGTCCCTCGACGAGGGGCCCGACGTCGCGATAGCTCTTTCGGCAGAAAGAGCAAAACGCGTTGCGATTGCGGCCTGTGGAACTGGTGGGTGTTTTGCGTCCGCCGCCGCCTGAGGAGGTCGTAGCCATGAAGACTCCTAGAGATGCCGTTGAGGGTCATCCGATCGAGCCGTAAGGTGTTTCCCAGGGAGGGGGACGCCGAGGGAAAGGCCCGCACCGGATTCTACGTCGTTTGCGAGACAATCGCAAGATTTCAGGACTTGGTTGGCGGCGTCTTCGGCTGACGGCCCAGGGCGACGCAAATGCGTCGGTATTCCTGAGCGTCGATGAGGCCCTGCTCGAGCAATTTCTGGTAATGAACCAGCGAATGCTCGGGCATCTTCGGCTCATCACCGGACCGGGCCTGGGCTCGCAGCTTGAGGGTAACACCGACGCCCATTGCGATCAAGACGACAAGGCCCAAAATCAGGGCGCTGAATTCCCAATCGAAACCGGCTCCGGCGTCCGCAAACAGGGTCAAGGACGGGACAGCCATCGCACGCAACCAACCGTGGCGGTAGGGAAGTTTCCGAATGCCTCTTCTTGGTCTCGGCTCCGATACCGAGACGCCTCCGCCTGTTCGAGGGAATTATAGCGCACCGCTTTGGTTCATGAATAAAAACGCGAGCAGATCGGCGATTCCCGTTGCGCGCTGCCACCACAAACCGCGCATCTTGTGCTCTCTTGCCTCGATTGACAGGAACCATCCCATGCGGACACGCGGAACAGCTTCGCCAACCCGCGCGACCCCTCAAGCTTAAACCGCACCTCGCCATGTGTCCACTGCACAAAAACCGCAACGGGCGCGAGGAATTTGCCGATGCGAACGGGGCCACGGCTCATAAATTAAACGAAGTGCCCATTTTCTCCTGAAGCGCATCCCATGACCCGACTTTTTGGCGTTCTCGCTGTTTTGCTGTCGATTCTGCTGCTTGCGACGTTCGGCGTCGGCTGGTGGTCGTTTTTCATTCCCCGAGAAAGTGCGGAACTGAAGAAAGACATCTTCCTCACGCACTTCTACCTCGGACTCACCACGGCCATCGTCGGGTTGCTCGTGCATTGTCTCATCTTTACGTACTTCTTGGGGACGGGGCGCTGGGTCAAAGAAGTCGGCATCGCTTACAAACTGAAAGATGCGGATTTGCCCAAGACGACGCGGGAGCTCAAACGCCGCGTCTTCCCGGCGGCGCTTTATGCCATGCTCATCTGTATTGTCACCGCGGCTGCGGGGGCGGGAGCTCAACTGCAAGCGTGGCACTGGAGCGTTCATGCCGTGCTGGCGGTGTTCACATTGCTGATCAATTTCTGGGCGTTTCGCGTGGAGTTCGCGTGCCTCAGCGAGAACTCGCAAGTTCTCGTGGCGGTGCTCGATGAAGTGGATCGCATTCGGGCGGAGATGGGGCTCGTCAGCAATGCCGAAGCGCTGGCCGAACAAGCTGGGGACGACCGCTAAGCGTAAGCGGCTTTACAATCGGCTGCAAGCGACGGAGTTCGAGGCGAAGATCGTCTCGAACTCCGTCGTTTGTCTTGTTGGAAGCGGTGAGTCTTCAATTTCCAAATGCGATTTGAACCACAGAGGCACAGCGCGGCCGTGGGCCGCAACCAAATGGGAAAGGCAAGCCCGGTTGGATAGAGTGAGGTTATCACGACCGACTCCACCAACCGAGACATGCCATGCAGACTTTTGTACGCCGACACGAGGAAAGCGAGTCGCCGAACATCAGCGCACGCATATCCCGATTCCGAAAGCCGGCGATCGCGTATTCTCCGCGGTTGATCGCCTTCAGCACGGAGAATCTTTGCAGTCCGGACGTGATGCGTTTTTTGCAGCAGCGGCTGACGA
>JBAXFO010000164.1:0-8433 GCA_037139885.1 Planctomycetota bacterium | reverse complement strand
GTTCGATGCGCCGCTGCTCAAAGCGCAGCCGTTGGTTGCGTCGCTGCTTCTCGCGCTGGCGGCGGGACTTTTGGCTCTGGCGCTCATTCGGCTGTTCGCGTTCGTGGTCGGCGGCTTGCTGGGGCTCGCGTTGGTCGAGGCCGTTTCGCCGCAACTGGATCAACCGCTCATCGTGTTTCTGGTGTGCGGTCTGTTGGGAATCATTCTCTTTCGCTGGTGCGTGACGGGCGTGACGAGTTTCGCCGGCAGCGTTCTTCTGGTGCATGCGGCGCTGGTCTTTTTGAATCAGCGCGGGAGCATGGACGCGGCTGTGTATGCGGAAGGCTCGGGAATGCTCCTCACAGGCATCGTGGCGGCGATGACGCTCGTCGGCTTCTCCGTGCAGCTTTGGCACGAGCGCCGGCGTCGTGACAAACCGGAGGAAGCCAAGCCGGCGAAGAAGAAATCCAAGGACGAAGAGCCTCGCACCATTTTCGGCTTTGTGCGCAAGGCGGGCTGATTCACTTGAGGACCGAGCGAATTTTGTCTTCGAGTCGCTGGACGGTGAAAGGTTTCGTGATGAAGCCGGCGACTTTCTTGCCGACGAATTTCGCCGCCGCTTCTTGTTCGGTGTAGCCGCTCATCAAAATGACGGGGAGTTCGGGCCGCAAGAGATGCAACAGGCGAAACGTTTCCTGGCCATCGAGTCGCGGCATCGTCAGATCGAGAAACACCAGATCAAAACTTTCCGGCGCCTCACGAAAGCGCTCGAGGGCTTGCTCGCCATCCTTGGCGACCTTGGTTTCGAACCCCAGCGCTTGCAGCATGCGGGTCATCAACTGGCGGATATCCGCTTCGTCGTCGACGATGAGGGCTTGGCCACGGCGCACGGCATCGGTGGGGCGTTCGACGGCGCGCGCGACGGTTTTGACGACGGCCGTCGACGCGGGCAGGTGAACGCGAAAGCACGAGCCCTTGCCCGGTTCGCTATCGACGGCGATGGTTCCCTTGTGCCCGCGAACGATCCCTTGTACCGAGGCCAGGCCGAGCCCGCGGCCCGTGAACTTCGTCGTGAAGAACGGATCGAAGATGCGCGAGCGCGTGGCGTCGTCCATCCCGCAACCGCTATCGGTCACCGCCAAAACAACAGACGGTTGGCCGTCGGGAGCGGCCGGGCCGAGCGCGGTGGCGATCTCGATTGTGCCGGGAAGATTCTCTATCGCCTCGCCGGCGTTAATGACGAGGTTCATCAAGATCTGGCGAAGCTGCGTCACGTCCGCATCCACAAGCGGCAGTTCGGCGGCCAGCTCGACCAGCAAAGTCGCCTTCTTGTGCAGGGATAGTTCCAGTAGCCCGAGCGTGTCCTGGATAACGCGGTTGAGATCGACCGGTTCGACGACGAATTTCCCGCGGCCGGAATAGGCGAGCATTTGATTGCAAAGTTCCGCCGCCCGCTCCGAAGCACGCACGATCGGATCGAGCGCGGTGCGCAGCGGGGAGTCGGCGCTAAGGCGTCCCTCGAGCATGCTGGCGTTGCCGAGAATGATGGCGAGGAGATTGTTGAAATCGTGGGCGACGCCGCCGGCGAGAATGCCGAGGCTTTCGAGTTTCTGCGCTTCGAGCAATTTCTTTTCGAGCTCTTGCGAAGTGCGCACGGCTTCTTCGATGGACTGGCGTTCGGAAATATCGCGTACGTGCAACAGCAGGCACGAATCGCCGCCGAACGCGATGGCGCTGCACGTCAATTCGATCGGCACGGCGCTGCCGTCGGCCTTCAGGCTAAAGCTCTTCAGCGAACGTATCTCGCCCGCTTGGAGCCGGCGGAAATCTTCGCGCACCAGGTCGCGGCGCTCGGGGGGGACGAGATCGAGCACATTGCGGCCGATGAGTTCGCTACGTTTGAGATCGTGAAGTTTGCACGCGGCGGGGTTCACATCGTGAACGCGTCCTTGCGCATCCTCGACGAAAATGGCGTCGGGCGAATTTTCGAACAACAAACGGAAGCGATCCTCGCTTTCGCGTAGCGACGCCTCGACGGCCTTGCGTTCCGTGATGTTGGCCACGACGAACGCGAGTTGTTTCGCTCCGCTCGTTGTTGGGGGAAGGGGGGCGAGCAACGCCTGCATCCAGGCGTCGTGCGACGATTCGAAAATCTCCACAGTGATGGGCGTCTGCGTCGTCCAGGCGCGCCAGTAACCTTCCATCCACGGCTTGCGATTCTCGACGGATGTCCCCAGGTCTTGGCCGCGTTTGCCCAGGACGGAGTGGAGCGTCACCTTGTAAAAATCCAGAAACGCACGATTGACCCACACGACGCGCAGGTCGTCGGGACAGTCGTCCAGCAATTCGACGACCCCCATGCGCTGGGGCGCTTGGTCGCACAAAAATCGAGACCGCGCTTCGTCGATCCGCAGGGCGGCGAGGGACGCCGCGACTTGCTGCAATTGATCGCGCGATTGTTGGACGGCGGCTTCCAGCTGGACGAGGCGTGACTGAAGCTCAATCGCATCTGCGGTGCGAGCTTCGGCGGCCCGTTGGTTCGGATCGGCCGGCGGATTCGAGCGAAAGGATGGCAAGGGAGCGATCTCATGTGCGACGTAGAAGCTCGCGGAGAGAGGATCGCCAGATAACGCCTCGACTGGCGAACTTCTTCCATCATGTTCGAGGGGCGGGCGTTTGCCAAGACGGCTCCGCAAATTTTCACGCGTGCGCCGTTTCGCGAGTCGGCTTCCTATAATAGCGTTCAATTCGCCTTTGACCCCGGAAGCTCTCCCCTTCTTGCTGGTTCGCTAGGGCATTCTTCATCACCGGGAGTCGAACACCATGAAACGCATCGGCATTCTCACCGCCGGGGGCGATACCCCTGCGCTCAACGCCACGCTTTACGGCGCCGTCATGCGCGCCTGCGAACACCGCATGGAAGTCGTCGGCTTCATCAAGGGCTTCAGCAGCCTCCTCAACGCCCATACGCCCCATGTCTTCTTGAATCCGCTTTACCTGCCCATCCCCGAACTCGATCCCAAACTCGGCGGCACGATTCTCGGCGCCTCGCGCGATTATGTCGATCCCGACCAGACAGACATTCTGGCCGCCGTCAAGGAACGCCTCGGCCGACTCAAGGTCGATGGCCTCATTTGCGTCGGCGGCGACGGCACGCTCAACGGCATGCAAGCGCTGTCGGAATTCATTCCCACCGTTCTTGCCCCCAAAACCATCGACAACGATCTCGGCCTCAACTATCCCAACGAAGCCGACGAATTTGTGCGCACTCCCACCGAAGGGGGCAAAGGATACAAATATGGCCGCAGCAAATCGAACGTTCGCTTCGATCTCGATCATATGGTGAACTACGCGACGCCGGGATACGCCACGGCGGTGTTCGTGTCGACTCGCGGCGTGCAATGCATTCGCTCGACCGCCGAAAGCCATCGCCGCATCGCCATCATCGAAGTCATGGGCCGGCATTCGGGCTATCTCGCCCTGGGCACCGCGTATGGGCAACCCGATATTTTGCTCGTTCCCGAAGTGCCGCTCGACATCGAACGCCTCGTCGAACGGACGAAGGAGGTTTACGATCTTCAGAAAAACGTCTTAATCGTTTGCGCCGAGGGAATCGTCGATCCGCAAGGCCGCGAGCTTGGAGCTCAAACCCAGAGCTTCGACCCCGCAGGAAATGTCGTCCTCAGCGGGGCGGCCGATGCGCTGCGCAATCTGCTCATCGCTCGCCTCTCGGACGATTACTTCACGAGCAAACGCCGCAACGAATCCGCGAAGGCCGCCATCTTCGTCCGCAAAGTCGGACACACCCAGCGCGGCGGCCCGCCGGTGCAGTTCGATCGCTTTTACGCCGCCCAGCTCGGCGGTCAGGCCGTCGACTTGCTGCGTCAGGGCCAGGCCAACGCCGTGTCGATTTTGCAATGGAGCACGGAGAAGGGCTTTCACGTCTCCAGCGTCGCCGCCAACGCCTTTCGCGATCGCTATGGCCTCATTCACGCTCGCCACATGCACACGAGCTTTTACGACGCCGAACGCCTCAAGCCCTCGCAGCTCGGCAACGATTATCTCAAGCCGATCTTCACCAACTGCATCTCGACGGATGACCTGGAAGCGACGCGCACGACCTTGTTCAACCCGGGCAATTTGTCGAGGCCGTATCACTCGATTAACGTCGACATGCACAAACGCATTCGCTACCTCGACGGCAACGCCGGGCCCGCAGGAACAATGTGATGGATGCGCGTTCGCGGCTCTCCACAGGCGAGCGCTGACGGGACGCTGTTTCTACAATGGCGTACAGCCAGCGCTCTCCTGCGGAGAGCCGCTAACCGAAAAACGATTTCACGAGAATATCCGGGCGCGGCCGACCGAATGCGAAGCTGCGCCCGGTTTTCAAGTTGCAAAAGACCACCTCCGCCGGGCTGAAGAGCATCGGATCGATCTTGTAAAAGTCTTGCTGATAGCGCTCGAAGATCGACGCGAACGGCGATCCGAAATCGGGCGACGCGCTCGACGGCGTTCGCGGACCCAGTTCCGCGATCTGCTCATCGTCCGCCTGCACCCACAACGTCACGCGGCTGCCATAAAGAATCGCATCGTTCGTGCGCCCGATGGCCATCAGTTCGTTGTTCGCGATCGGCGGCAACGGCGCGCACCCATACCCCGAAACCACCGACCCCAGATCGAAGTGCAGTTGATGGAGCTTGTGCAGGGCCGTTTCGAGGGAACGCGCCACCACCTGCAACGCCCCCGCGATGCTCGCCGCCGGAGCGACGCACAGCGTCAACTTGTTCGCCGGCAGATCGAGGGCCTTGTGAATCGACTCGACGACCGCATCATCGGGCAACTTTCGCGATTCGAGCGAACCCACCGCCACAGGCGCCTTCTCACGCAGGCCGATGTGATCGAAGAGTTCTTCCTTGCCCAGAGCCGCCCGCATGGGGCCTGAGCCCATCGCGAAATATTTGCCGACGCTGACCTGCCAGCCGGCGTATTGCGAAGCCATGCACGCGCTGATGGGGGCATCGGTCGAAACCGTCACGTGCGGACAGGCCACGCCCGCGATTTCGCCGGGCACGAGGGCCACGTCCGCCAAACCGGCCAGGCAGACCCGCGCCAGTCCAAGGCCCGCCTGCAAGCCGCCCGCCACCTTCACGCCGCAGTCGACGACGCGGGCCCCGGCCGACGTGGTTTGCATCGCGATCCGCTGCGACCCAGCATTGGCGATCATGTAGTCGACGAGGCGTTGGGCTCGTTCGTTGAGAGTGAGCACGAAAATCTCCCGAGAGAATGAGAACGCACGAAACGTGTTTTATCCCACATCAACGACACGGTCGAGATCGTTCGCGATTTTCCGCAAGTCCGTCTCGCACGCTTCGATCGTCTCGCCCGACGCAAAAAACGTCACCACCGGCTCTCCTCGCGTGATGAGTTGGCCGGCCCTGGGAATATCCGCAAACGCAACGTCGAGACTCGCAAACTCCCCCGCCAGCGCTTCGCTCCAAGGCCCCGCGCGGGGCACAACAAAATCCCGCGGCGCATAATAAATCGCCTTCCCATGACAACGCCCCGATTCAAGCGCTGGGATGAGGAACTCCGAATCCCAAGGATCACCCCCGCGCGACCCAGAAAACGCCCGCGCATGCCCTGCAAACATCGCCCTCCCGTGCGCCCGCTCCAAAATCTCGAACGAAGCCGGATACCGCGGATTCACTTCAATCGGCCGCACCCGCTCGCCCTCGAGGATCAAGTCGACCCCGAAGATCCCCCGCAGCCCGAAGCGATCGACCAAAGTTTGCCCCAACCCATTCAGCCGCCGATGCAGACCGAAAATCGGCCCGATCGATCCCGCGTATTGAAACGCGGACGGCGCATGCAGCCAATCGCAGCCGACAAGTTGTCGTGTCGCCCCCAAACAAAGCGCACGCCCCGCGATGCCGACGTAAACCGCTGCGGCCGGTTGTCCCGGGATCCATTCCTGGAGAAACTCATCGGACGTCACCGGCTCTCCATGCCACGGACGAATCCCTAACCCGCCCGAACCGCGCCGCGGCTTCACGAGGCAAGCGGGAAATTCCCCGAGCCGCGGCCCATCGAGGTCGACCAGCGCCCGCGGATCGCGAACGCGGCGAACGACATTCGCGTCATTGCCCCAAAGTTCGCGCGAAGTCCCGGCGAACTTTTCGGGATAGTTCTCAAGGCCGCCCGTATACATCCACGGCCCCGGCGGCCCCGTAGCCAGGGCTTCGAAGAGACTCTGCGGATACGAATTCAGCGGAGCCGCGCGAGAGGAACAGGCTCGCGTCAGATCGGCGTCGGCGAACAGATCGACGCACCACGGCGTAAATCCCGCGCGCAACGCCGAAGCCGCGGCCGCACGGACCGACGCCCCCACAAGCAAGATCGTTTGCGACATGCGGAAATTCTATTGCCCGCGCGAACGGCTGCCGGTCGGCGAACCGCTGATGGGCTCGTTCTCCGGCAACGGGCGGCCCGCGACCTCGATCCCCTTTTCGTAAAGGTAATCGCGTAGGTGGCGAAAGATCATGAAGCTGTCGGGATAAACCCAGAACGTGACCACGGTTTGCGAATCGAGAGCGTCGACCGATTGACGAAATTCCGAAGCCGCCCGCATCGCCTGCTCCAGCGTTTCGCCGCGAATGGGAGCGATCGGCTCGACGACGAAGCGGCCCAGACCGTATCCGAAGAAGATGCGTTCGCGCGGCCGATCCGCTTCGCCGAGCGCCTCGCCCATGTTACGGCGCCGCACGATCGTGTACTTCACGCGAAACGCTCCGCTCGGTCGCGTCACGGCGTCGACGCTGAATCGTTCGCGGAGCAGTTCTTCTTTCTCCTTCATGCCGTCTTCAATGTCGCGCATCATGCCCGGCAAATCGAGATACGTCACCCGGCCATTTTTGCACTCGAAAAAAATCTCGTCCGACGTGACCGTCTTGCTCACGGGCGTGTGATAACGCAGTTCCTTCTTGGGCGGCGGGATCGATTCGACATCCGCGATCGCCTTCTTGAGAGCCTTGCCGCGGCGGGCCAGTTCCTCGAGCGAGAAGGCGACCGTCTGCACGTTACGCAGTTCTTTGTCGGCCGCGTCGGCGAGATCGACCGATTGCCGGCTGAGAGCTTCTTTCATCTGCGCGAGGGCCGCAAGCTGGGCGTCGATCGCCTTGGCTTCGGTCGAGGCGCCGTCGGTTTGGCTGGCTTTGCTCGCCAGCTCCGTGCGCAGATCGGCGAGATCGCGGCGTTGTTTATCGAGCAAGGCCGCGAGCGGATCATCGTCGCGGTTCGGGGCCGGCATGTCGGACGCGAGGGCGACGTCGTCGGCGGGCGGTTCCTCGACCATGGTCATCGAACTGTGGTACGCGCGGGCGCCGACGAACGCGACCAGGATCAAGCGAATGATGATGCCGTTGACGTTGGCCACGACGTCGAGGAACGAGTCGAAGCTGAAAACGATCTTCTCTTTTTGCGGACGACGGCGGCGAGCCATGGCGCTCCTCGGGCAAACAAACTTCGATCAATCCGCGGATTCCCGCGACATCGCAAATCCGAACTCGGCCAGGCGCGGGTAAACGGAATAGTAAGTACGCCGGCCATCGGGCTGGACGCGGAACTGAACGATCGGCCGAAACGGCGGCTCCCCGGGCCGAACCGTGCGCTGCCGACCCGCGACGAGCGTTTTCACGACGGCCGCAAGTTTCTCGACGGCCTCGGGGTCATTCAAGTCAAACGTACGTCCCGGCGGCGATAGCGAAACAGAGCGCTCGAAGCATTCGACGGTCATGATGAAATCGCGATTGCCGACGATGCGCCCGAGAGCGGGAAGGCGTGGGCCCGGCGCGGGGCGGCCGGCAGGGAGGAACGGCGACTGGCCGACGCTGGGGCCGGGCTCGGGTTCGCCATCGTCAGGTGACCGCGGTCGGCCGAAGCCGGCGGATCCGCTCGCGCTCGAGTTGGCGTCGAAGCGGGGTGGCGCGTTCGCGGTTTGCGTGGGGCGGTTGACCTTGCGGAACGTCAAAGAGTCGTCCGGCGAGGGTGGGGCGCTGTTGGATTGTGCCGGCGGCGCGGTGCGTTGCGGGCCGTTGGCGTTCGCGGTCGAGCCTTCGACGGGGCCCGAGACGGTGCCGGGTTCGCCGCCGGAATACGGAGTCGGACTGCCGGGTCGAGCGCCTGCTGCGCCGCCTGGGAACGTTCCCTCGGGCAGGCCCAGACTGGCGATCGAGTTCGGATTCGTGAGAGCCGGATACGCTTGCGAATTCGCCGGACCACCGGGATTGGAATCGCCGCCCGGACTGTTGCCTAGCCCGCCCGCGCCTTGACCGGCGCCGGCGTTGCCGCTCGCGATGCCGGAAGGACCGTTGCCGGGGCGCGACGGACCGCCGGGGTATGCGGCGCCGCCGGGATAAATGCCGGGGACGCCTGGGGCTTGTTCCGTTCCTGTTC
>JBAXFO010000163.1:0-8435 GCA_037139885.1 Planctomycetota bacterium | reverse complement strand
CTCGCCGACTTGACGGCCGTGGGCGAACTCGGCTGGATCGCCGGTTGCGGAGTCTTGCTCTGCGCGCTCTCGTGCTTCACCGTCATGCCCGCGCTGCTCGCCCTCTTCGATTGCGGCATCCAAGCTGTCGGCATCGTGCCCATCGCCGAAGGACGCGAACGTCAGCGTCGCTGGCTGCCAGCCATCATGAATCGGCCGAAGCTCGTCCTCGCGGCAAGCCTCGCGCTGACCCTCCTGCTTGGGTATTTCGCCTGCCAAGTACGTTACGACCACAACTTGCTCAGCCTGCAATCGCCGGAACTCGAATCGGTCCGCTGGCAGCACAAGATCCTCGAAAAATCGCCCGAAGGAAACATCTTCGCGGTCAGCGTCACCAACACCCCCGAGGAAGCCCTCGCCCTCCGCGAACGCTACCTCCAGTTGCCCGATGTCAGCCAAGTGATCGAAGTGGCGTCGCTCATTCCGCGCGATCAGAATCAGAAATTGGAGTTCTTGCAGGATATCAAATATCGCCTACGAAAACTTCCAGCACGCGGCACGGTCGTGCCTCACGAGATTCCGGATCGCGATACGCTGGTGCGGGCCGCCGATCGGCTGTTGGCGGTGATCGCGCCCTGGCAGAACGCCCGCCCGAGCGCGTTTCTGGGCGAATTCAACGACAACCTTCAAAATCTGCGCAGCCGACTTCTCGCGGACGACTCGAAGGAGGTCTGCGGACGTTTGCGCGATTTCCAGGTCCGCATCGGCCGCGACCTGATGGACGACCTCCATCGCCTGCGCGACGCCGCCACCCCGAGCCCGATCGCCATCAGCGATCTGCCGACGAACTTGCGCGAACGCTACATCGGCTATACGGGAAAATGGCTCGTCTCGGTGTCTTCGAAGAAGAACCTATGGGAATTCGCGAATCTTGAAGAATTTGTCGGCCAGGTGCAAACCGTCGACTCCGAAGCGACGGGTCGGCCCTTCTCGATTCTCGAAGGCCTTCGCGCCATGCACGGCGGCTTTCTCTGGGCGGGCGTTTACGCTCTCATCGCCATGGTCTTCGTGTTGCTTCTCGATTTCGGCAGCGCCCGTCACGCGCTCATGGCGTTCGTGCCGCTCGCGATGGGCATGATCGCCGCTCTGGGTTGCATGGCGCTCCTGGGCGTGTCGCTCAACCCCGCGAATCTCATCGCCTTCCCGCTCATCCTCGGCGTCGGCGCCGACAACGGCGTTCACGTGCTCCACGACTTCCGCGGCCGTTCCCGCAAGAACCGCTATCAACTCAGCCACGCCACCGGCCGCGGCATCACCGTGGCCGCCCTCACGACCATCCTCGGCTTCGGCACTCTCATGATCGCCAACCACCGCGGCCTCGCCAGTCTCGGCTTGGCCCTGACCCTGGGCGTCACCGCCTGCATGCTCACCGCCCTCATCTTCCTCCCCGCCTTCCTCGGCGTCATCAGCTCCCGCCGCCCTCCTACGACCGACGCCGCCAAACGGCCCCGCGTCAACGCTGGGTGACACGGATCGGAGTCGTTCGCGGTTTTGCGCAGCACAGCGCTGACCGCACGGATTCTCCGCAACGCCGTCCGCCGGCGCTCTGCGGCGCCAAGCCGCGAACCCGACGTAATGAGACGCTGCTCGCCCTGATGGGCCTGGATCACCGCCAATTAACGTACCGCTATGCGGGCCGGGATTTTCGGCTCACCGACGTGTCCGGAAACGTCACGAACGAAATCTTCGCTTGACCGCAGCGGCGCGGAAGAGTGTGCCAAACCGAGGGGATTCTACCTGCGTTACCCCCCGGCGTGAAACGCCTCGGGCAGCTCCGCTTTCGCGATCACGACAATGCCCTGCTCGCTCACTGTGAACCCGCGGCGGCGGTCGGCTTCGAGATCGTGCCCGATGACGGTGCCGGGCGGAATCTTCACGTCTTTATCGATGATCGCCCGCCGAATGCGGCAATGCCGGCCCACATCGACGCTGCTGAAAAGAATCGAATCCTCGACGACCGCAAAGCTATTCACGCGCACGTTCGGCGAGAAGATGCTACGGCGAACATGGCCGCCGCTGATGATACAACCGGGGCAGATCATGCTGTCGTGGGCTTCGCCCCGGCGTGCGGCGTTGCCTCCCACTTCGCTAAAGACGAATTTGGGCGGCGGCAGTTGCGGATGATACGTGCGGATCGGCCAATCGCGGTCATAAAGGTTCAGCACCGGGTCGACTTCGATGAGATCCATGTTGGCTTGATAATACGCGTCGAGCGTGCCGACATCGCGCCAATAGGCCTTGTCTTTGCGGTTCTTGTCTTGAAACTGGTAGCCGAAAACGCGGGCCGTGGGGATCATTTGCGGGATGATGTTCTTGCCGAAATCGTGATCGCTTTCGGGGCGCGTCGCGTCCTGGCAGAGAAGCTCGTACATGGTCCGCGCGGTGAAGACATAGATGCCCATCGAAGCCAGGGCTTGATCGGGATCGTTCGGCATGGGCCGCGGGTTGGCGGGCTTTTCTTGAAATCCGATGATGCGGTCTTCGCTGTCGACTTGCATGACGCCGAAATCGGTCGCTTCTTTGAGCGGCACCGGCAGACAGCCAACCGTGAGGTCGGCGTTGTTCTCGATGTGGCTGCGGATGAGCGAGGCGTAATCCATTTTGTAGATGTGATCGCCGCCGAGGATGAGCACGTATTTCGGCTCCGCCTTTTCGATGCTGTAAATGTTCTGATAGATGGCGTCGGCGGTGCCCTTGTACCAGTTCTCATCGATGCGTTGCTGCGGCGGCAGCACTTCGATGTATTCGTCCATGTCGCGGCTCAGGAAACCCCAGCCGGCGAGAATGTGACGATCAAGGCTGCGGGCTTTGTACTGCGTCAGAACCAGCATCTTGCGCAGGCCGCTGTTGATGCAATTCGAAAGCGTAAAATCGACGATGCGATAAAGGCCGCCAAAAGGGACGGCCGGCTTCGCGCGATCGCGGGTGAGAGGTTCGAGGCGGGTGCCCTTGCCGCCAGCCAAAACGAGCGTCAGAACGTCCTTCACGAGATCGGCCTCCTTGGCGTCGCTTGAGATCCATTGATTGTGAAGAAGCATCCGCAGAATTGCAACGGCGAAAAGGAACGAGGCCGAACGATTTGGGAGCAAGCTCTGCGCTCCCCCCCGAAATCGTTCGCCTGGCCTCGCGAACTAAACGCCCATGATGTTGTAACCGCAATCGACATACAACACATGCCCCGTGATGCCCGACGCGAGCGGACTGCACAGAAACGCCGTGGCGCTGCCGACTTCTTCGGGCGTGATGCCGCGGGGCAGCGGCGAACGCTGGGCGGCATAGTCGATCGACACGTCCATGTCGGTGATCGCGGAAGCGGCACGCGACTTGTACGGCCCCGCCGAAATCAGGTTCACGCGAATGTTCTTCGAACCGAGATTGTGGGAGATCTGCTTGGCGTCGATTTCGAGAGCCGCCTTCGCGGTCGACATGCCGCCGCCATAGTAAGGGACGACACGGACGCCGCCCAGATAGCTGAGGCCGACGATCGAACCGCCGCCCCGCTTCTCCATGAGCGGCGCCACGCCCCGCGCCAGCGACGTCAGCGAATACGAGCTAATCGTTAACGCTTCGAGATACGCCTTGCGGGTCGTATCGATCATCTTGTTCTTGATTTCGCGGCTGAAGGCGACACTGTGAATGAGGATGTCGATGCCGTCGTAATTCGGAGCCACCTGGTCGAGCATGCCTTTGATGCTGAAGTCGCCGTGCTTGTTGAAGCGGCGGTCGGCGCGGGTTTCGGCGTCGATGTCGTCGAAGGTATCGAAACGCACATCGCAGGCGATCACCTTTTCGACCTTGAGACTGCCCGCATCGTAAGGCAAGATCCGCGACTCCGCGTCGGCGTCGCGTTCGAGAATGTTTTCGACGATGCCGACCATGCGGGGATGCGAAGCGAACACGAGCCGTGCGCCCGCGGCTTGCAGAGTCTTGGCGATGTACCAGGCGAACGATTGATTATCGCCCACGCCCGTGACCAGGGCGACCTTGCCCGTTAAATCGATGGGAATCATGGAAAGAGCCTCGAATGCGAGTTCGGTAATGGCGATGGTTTAGCAATTCGGCCCGGCGAGGGCAAGCGAACGCCGGCGCCGCCCCTTCTTGATGACTTTCGCAGAGAACAGAATAAAAGAGCGTGGCGGCGTTCTTCGGCGAGCGATAGAATCCATTATTGTCTCCTTTTATCGCCTCTCGGACTCTTACCATGATTTCAGCACGCCTCCAGCAGTTGGCAGGGAGCGGACTTGCGATTCTGATTGGCCTTGTTGCAGCGACGGCCCAGGCTCAAGAAAAAACCTCGTCGCCGGAAGCGATCCGCTTTTTCGAATCGAAAGTACGGCCGCTGCTCGCAGATCAATGTTTTAAATGCCATGGAGCCGACAAACAACGAGGCCATCTGCGCGCCGATTCGCGCTCGGCTCTCCTGCAAGGGGGTGATCTCGGCCCTGCCATCGTTCCGGGCGACGCCGAGAAAAGTTTGCTCATCAAGGCCGTGCGCCATGCCGATCCCGATTTCAAGATGCCCCCTTCGAGTAAATTGTCACGCGAACAAATCGACGATCTCGCAAAGTGGATCGCTCTGGGCGCGCCGTGGCCGGGTAGCGATAACAACGTCAAGGTCGTGAAAAAAGCCGAAAAGGAAGTCACCGACAAGGACCGCCAGCACTGGGCGTTTCAACCGATCAAACGCCCTGCCCTGCCCGCGGTGAAAAACGAAGCGTGGGCGGCGAACCCGATCGATGCGTTCATTGCGGCCCGGCTCGAAGCCAAGTCTCTCGCGCCGAATCCGGCCGCCAGCAAGACCGAATTGATTCGCCGCCTCACGTACAATCTCACCGGCCTGCCGCCGACGCCGCAAGACGTCAACGACTTCATCAAGAACACGTCGCCGCGGGCCTATGAGGATCTCGTCAACAAGCTCTTGGCGTCGCCGCGGTTCGGTGAGAAGTGGGCCCGGCACTGGCTCGATATCGTTCGCTACGCCGAGACCAACAGTTACGAACGCGACAATCCCAAGCCGCATGTTTGGCGCTATCGCGATTATGTCATCCGGGCGATGAACGATGATAAGCCGTTCGATGTCTTCCTGCGCGAGCAAATCGCCGGCGACGAAATGCCGCAGGCGGGGCCGGAGCAGTTCATCGCGACCGGCTTTTATCGCCTCGGCGTCTGGGACGATGAACCGACCGACCGCTTGCAAGCTCGCTACGACGGACTCGACGACATCGTCGCAACTGTCGGCCAGGGCATCCTCGGCCTCACGATCGATTGCGCCCGCTGCCACGATCACAAGATCGACCCCATCCCGCAAAAGGATTACTACAAGCTGCTGTCGTTCTTCCACAACATCAACCATTTCCGCAACGGCGGCCCCACCGACGAGATGCCGCTTAACGCCGACAAGAACGCCGAAAAAGCTCTGATCGTCAGCGAAGCGGGACCGGCGGCTCCGGCGACGTTCGTCCTCATGCGCGGCAATCCCGGAGCGCAAGGCGCGAAGGTGGAGCCCGGCTTTCCGTTGGCGCTCACAACCGCTGCGCCCAAAATTCCCGAGCCCGCGAAAGGGGCGAAGTCGACGGGCCGCCGCAGCGTCCTGGCCGACTGGCTCACGTCGCGCGACAACGCCCTCACCGCCCGCGTCATCGTCAATCGTCTCTGGCAGCATCATTTCGGCCGCGGCATCGTCCGCTCGACCAACAACTTCGGCGTCCAGGGCGATCGCCCGACGCATCCCGAATTGCTCGATTATCTCGCGTCCGAACTCATCGACAACGGTTGGAGCCTGAAGCACATTCATCGCCTGATCACGCAATCGAATGCGTACAAAATGTCTTCTCGCGGCCAACCCGACGCCCTGAAGATCGACCCCGCGAACGATCTCTTCTGGCGTTTCGACATGCGACGGCTGTCGGCTGAGGAGGTCCGCGATTCGATCTTGGCCGTCAGCGGCAACTTGAATTTGAAAATGCAGGGGCCAGGGGTTTATCCGGAGATCCCTCGGGAAGTGTTGGCGGGGCAATCGGCTCCGGGCCGCGGCTGGGGCAAATCGACGCCCGAAGAGCAGGCCCGCCGCAGCGTGTATGTGCACGTCAAACGGTCGCTGATCGTGCCGATTCTCGAATCGTTCGATGTCGCCGAAACCGACCGCTCGGCTCCGACACGCTTTTCGTCCACGCAGCCGACCCAGGCCCTCTTGATGCTCAACAGCGCCTTCATCGGCAAGCAGGCCGAGATTTTCGCCGAACGCTTGCGGCGTGAAGCAGGGAACGATGTCGACGGTCAGGTTCGTCTCGGCTTGAATCTCGCGACATCGCGCGAACCGACCCAGGCCGAAGTTCGTCGCGGCGTCGATTTAATCAACATTCTGGCGCGGGAGAATGGCGCGAACTCCGCGACGGCGCTCCATTATTTTTGTTTGATGGCGCTGAATCTGAACGAGTTTATGTATTTGGATTGAATGTTTAGCCGCCGTTCACGGAACGGCGCGGACGGTATCCCACGACCTTCGTAGTCTACCTACGGGATACTGTCCGCGCCGCTCCGGGAGCGGCGGCTAAACGGGGCGATCGATGGTTAATGCGTATCACGTTATTTTCGGTACGTACGGTTTCTGGCTGCCGAACGATCCGCGTGGCTCCTGGTCGGATTTTGTCGGGGCTTGGGAACTTTACCTGCATGGCGATAAGGCCACAAAAACCGAAACGCGGCGTTCGGTCGCGGGCGCCGTTCACGACCGAAGAGCACGTTTGAGGACCAAAGAGTCGCTCAAATATCCCGAGGTTCGGCTCACGGGAATTCAGGCGAAATTCATCGGCGAAGCGTTCGGCGCTACCGCGGACAAAATGGCGTGTTCGATTCTTGCGTGCTCAATTTTACCGCAGCATGTGCATCTTGTGTTGAGTCGGTCGCCGAACGATGTCGAAGTTGTGGTTCGCTGTTTGAAAGCGGCGGCGACCACTGCATTGCTCGAGCGGAAACTGCATCCGCTCGGCAAGTTTCAACAACCTGCAGCGCCGCCGCCGATGATGTGGGCGCGGTCCTGCTGGAAGGTTTTCTTGACGTACGCCGACGAAATGCGGCGAGCGATACGGTATGTTGAATTGAACCCTGTCAAAGACCGGAAGCCTGTGCAGCAGTGGTCGTTTGTGGTGAATGGGAATTCTTTGGGTGATGTCCGCGCCGCTCCCTGAGCGGCGGTTTAACGAGGTTGACATGCAAAACTTTTGCGGCCGCACGCGTCGGGAATTTCTCTGGGAAGCCGGAGCGGGCTTCACAGGCCTCGGCCTGCTCGATCTGCTGTCGCGCGACGGCGCCTTCGCCAGCGCTCCGAATCCCCTCGCCGCCCGGCCGCCGCACTTCCCCGCCAAGGCGAAGAGCGTCATCTTTCTCTTCATGTACGGCGGCCCCAGCCAGGTCGATACGTTCGAATATAAACCCGAACTCTACCGCCTCGATGGCCAGACAATTCCCGTACGGACCTTCGGACGAGGCGGGCGCCGAAGCCAGGGCCGCGTCGTCGGGCCGAAATGGCGCTTCAAACAATACGGCCAATCGGGCAAACACGTCAGCGATCTGTTCCCCAACCTGGCCACTTGCGTCGACGACATGGCGTTCATTCATTCGATGACCGCCGATTCGCCGATTCACGGTTCCGCGATGTTGCAGATGAACACCGGCAAGATCATCTCCGGCAGCCCGTGCCTGGGATCCTGGCTCAACTACGGCCTCGGCTCGCAGAACGAAAATCTCCCGGGCTTCGTCGTCATGCTCGACCCCACGGGCGGGCCCATCAGCGGCGCCAAGAATTGGTCGAGCGGTTACATGCCCGCGTCGTATCAAGGGACCATGCTCCGCGGCGGTTCGAGTCCCGTGCTCGATCTCGAACGCCCCGGCACGATGAGCGACGCCATGCAGCGCCGTTTCCTGGATACGCTCGGCGACTTCAACCGCGAACACATGGCCCCGCGCGTCGACAACACCAATCTCGCCGCCCGCATCGCCAGTTACGAGATGGCGTATCGCATGCAAACCTCGGCACCCGAAGCGACCGATCTGGCCCAGGAGACCGACGAAACGAAACGCCTTTACGGCCTCGACAATCCGCAGACCGAAGACTTCGCCCGCAAATGCCTGCTCGCCCGCCGACTCGTCGAACGGGGCGTGCGGTTCATTCAGGTCTACTCCGGCGGCAATCACAACGACGCCAACTGGGACGCGCACGGCGATCTCGTCCGCAATCACAATCTGCACGCTGGCCGGACCGATAAGCCGATCGCCGGCCTGCTTAAAGATCTCAAACGCCGCGGTCTGCTTGAGGACACGCTCGTCGTCTGGGGCGGCGAGTTCGGCCGACAGCCGACCGCCGAGTATGCCGCCGGCACCGGTCGGGATCACAATTC